>CAMWIG010000006.1 GCA_947174295.1 uncultured Alistipes sp.
ATGTCGGGGAGGCCGAGCGCGGAATAGTCTTCATCGACGAAATCGACAAGATAGCCCGCAAGGGCGACAACCCGAGCATCACGCGCGACGTCTCGGGCGAGGGCGTGCAGCAGGCGCTGTTGAAGATTCTCGAAGGCACCGTAGTCAACGTTCCGCCCGAGGGAGGCCGCAAGCACCCCGACCAGAAGTTCGTCAAAATCGACACGCGCAACATACTTTTCATCTGCGGCGGCGCGTTCGACGGCATCGAGAAGAAGATCGCCCAGCGTCTGAACACCCACGTGGTGGGCTACGGCCGCGGCGAGCGCAACTCCGTCGTCGACCGCTCGAATCTCATGCAGTACGTCACGCCGCAGGACCTCAAATCGTTCGGACTCATCCCCGAGCTGGTGGGCCGTCTGCCGGTGCTGACCTACATGGAGCCGCTCTCGAAGCAGGCGCTCAGGTCGATTCTCACCGAGCCGAAGAACGCCATCGTGAAGCAGTACCGCAGTCTGTTCGCAATGGACGGCGTGGAGCTCACGTTCGACGACCAGGTGCTGGACTACATCGTCGACAAGGCCGTCGAGTACCGTCTGGGTGCGCGCGGTCTGCGCTCGATATGCGAGGCTGTGATGACCGACACGATGTTCGACGTGCCGTCGAGCGATTGCCGCGAATTCCGCGTGACGCTCGATTATGCGAAGGAAAAGGTCGAAGGTGCGAAATTTTCGGAGCTCAAACGCGTGGGATAGAAAAATTATGCGTATATTTGAGTGACGATTTATTGATGTAGCAACACGAAACACGCTTTTTACCCGCCGGTTCCGCCGCGGCCGCCGTTCGCGGTCCATGCCGGTGCGAACGCGGATACCATGCCTGCCCGGCGGCTTCGGGGCTGCCGGCCGGCCGGGGCGTCGGTCGTGAACAGATTGACAATTAATACAAAATACCACTTTATGTCTACTAACGTTAAACTCTCCAAGGCTGCCGACAACATCCGTATTCTGGCGGCTTCGATGGTCGAAAAGGCTAAATCGGGTCATCCGGGCGGCGCCATGGGCGGTGCCGACTTCATCAACGTGCTCTATGCCGAGTTCTTGAAGTACGACCCCGAGAATCCGGCCTATCCCTACCGCGACCGCATGTTCCTCGATCCGGGTCACATGTCGCCGATGCTCTACTCGGTGCTGGCTCTTGCCGGATACTTCACACTCGAGGACCTGGCGCAGTTCCGCCAGTGGGGCAGCATCACGCCCGGACACCCCGAGGTCGATGTCGTGCGCGGCGTGGAGAACACCTCCGGCCCGCTGGGCCAGGGCCATGCTATGGCTCTGGGTGCGGCTATCGCCGAGCGCTTCATGGTTGCGCGCTTCGGCGAGTGGATGGCGCACAAGACCTACGCCTTCATCTCGGACGGAGCCGTGCAGGAGGAGATTTCGCAGGGCGTGGGCCGCATAGCCGGACACCTCGGCCTGAGCAACTTCATCATGTATTACGACTCGAACAACATCCAGCTCTCGACCCGCGTCGAGGATGTCGACACGGAGGACGTGGCGATGAAGTACCGTGCGTGGGGCTGGAACGTCATCGACATATGCGGTAACGACATCGACCAGATTCGTGCCGCTCTGACCGCCGCCAATGCCGAGACCGAGCGCCCGACGCTCATCATCGGCCGTTCGACCATGGGCCGCGGCGCCGTGGCTGCCGACGGTTCGAGCTTCGAGAACAAGGTCTCGACCCACGGCCAGCCTCTCTCGGCCGCAGGCGCCGACTGGGCCGCTACGGTTCGCAACCTCGGCGGCGACCCCGAGAATCCGTTCCGCATCTTCGAAGAGAGCCGCGAGCTCTACGCCGACCGCGCCTTGGAGCTCCGCAAGTGGGCCCGCGAGCGCCGCGAGACGGAGCAGGCGTGGCGTGCGGAGAACCGCGACCTCGCCCGCAAGCTCGACATGTTCCTCGAAGGACGTCTGCCCGACATCGACTATAAGACCATCGACATGAAGGCCGACTCGGCCACTCGCGCCGCTTCGGCCGCGATGCTGGGCGTCTATGCCGAGAAGATAGAGAACATGATAGTGGCTTCGGCCGACCTCTCGAACTCCGACAAGACCGACGGCTTCCTGAAAAAGACCACTGCGTTCGCCAAGGGCGACTTCTCGGGCCGCTTCTTCCAGGCCGGCGTCTCGGAGCTCACGATGGCCTGCGTGATGAACGGCATGGCGCTGCACGGCGGTGTGATTCCCGCATGCGGCACCTTCTTCGTATTCTCCGACTACATGAAGCCGGCGGTTCGTCTGGCTGCTCTGATGCACCTGCACGTGGTCTACGTGTGGACGCACGACTCGTTCCGCGTGGGCGAGGACGGCCCCACGCACCAGCCCGTGGAGCACGAGGCTCAAATCCGCCTTATGGAGCACCTGCGCAACCACAAGGGCGAGCGTTCGATGGTCGTTCTGCGTCCCGCCGATGCCGAGGAGACGGTCTGGGCATGGAAAGCCGCCGTCGAGGAGCATCGTCCCGTCGCGCTGATTCTCTCGCGCCAGAACATCAAGAACCTTCCGACGCTGCGCAACAGTCGACGCGAGGAGGCCGCACAGCTCTCCAAGGGCGCCTACGTAGTCGTCGATGCGGCCAACCCCGACGTGGTGATGGTGGCCGACGGCTCGGAGGTCTCGACTCTCGTCGAAGGCGCCGAACTGCTCGCCGCCGACGGTGTGAAGGTGCGCATCGTGAGCGTGCCGAGCGAGGGTCTGTTCCGCGACCAGCCCGAGTCCTACCAGAAGTCGGTCTTGCCGGCCGGAACCGTCCGCTACGGCATGACGTCGGGTCTTCCCGTCAACCTTCTGGGTCTGGTCGGCGACAACGGCCGCATCCACGGGCTCGACCACTTCGGTTACTCGGCTCCGTACAAGAAGCTCGACGAGGAGTTCGGTTACAACGGCCGCACCGTCTACGAGGAGGTGAAGGCATTGCTCGCAAAATAGCGTTTCCGCACGCCGGGGGCGCAGTGCCGGATTCGGTACTGGCTCTGCCGGGCGGAAAACCGCGGCGGAAAGCCGGCGCGGTCAGGTTTCATTCGACGAGCCTCGCGCAGCAGATGCGCGAGGCTCGTCTTTTCAGGATGCGAAAAGCCGCCCGTCGTGAAGACGGGCGGCTTTTTCGTTGTTATCGGAGTACTGCTATCTGTTCGCGTCGATGAACTCCTGTGCGGGCGATGCACCCTCCTTGGAGAGGTTGACCACCTGCGCCGTGCAGTTGCCGAAATAGCCTTCGGCATCCTTGGCTATTGCGAGGAACGTGTAGTCGCGGCCCCACGGCAGGATGCGTATGCCGTCGGTGAGGTTCTTCGATACGTTGTCGGGGTTGCCCATGTCGTAACCGTACTCCACCAGAATCAACTTGGCGAATTCGTTGTCGCAGTCGGCGTATCCGGCGCTCTGATAGAAGTTGGTGTACCACTCGGCCGCTGCGGCATTGGGTTCGGCGGTGTAGGTCAGGACGGCCTGTCCGCGCATGTTCTCGTACTTCGGGTCGAGGTCGGCTATGGCGTCGCCGTCGTAGTATTTGCCCTGTACGAAGGTGACGTATGCGTCGCTGACGATGAGCTTCCCGGTGGTGAATACCCGGCTGACGAATCCCTTGGGATAGGCTACCTCTCCCGTCTCGACGTCGAGACTCGCGGCGAATACCACATAGTCGGTTTCGGGTTCGAGGTCGTTGAAGGTGAAGTACTGCTCGCCGATCGAAGCGCATTCCAGAGCGGCGTCGGCCTTGCTTTCGTAGCCGAAGTAGTCCATGAAGTACTCGATGGATTCATCGACGAGGCGTGCTATGGCCTTGTCCGAGCCGCCCTCTTCCGCAACCAGACGGTTGTAGTACTCGGCTTCGATTTTATCGTAGTAGTATGTCACGCCGCAGTTGGGAATTACGTGAACCGTCGCGCCGTTGTAGGTCTCGTCGCTGATTTCGAACTCGACGACGAGTTTCGAAGCGTCGGTTTCGCCTACCGTCGTGTGTACGGGCAGTTTGGTCAGAGCCGTCGTGGGGGCTTCGTTCCAGCCGAAGACGAGCAGACAGTAGTCGGTGTCCTGCGCGTAACCTATCTCTTTGATTTGCGACGTTCCGCTGCGGAGGTATCTCTCCGTTAAGCCGTAGTCGGCCAGCATAGCCGCCACTTCGTACATGAGGGCTTCGTCGTTCTCGGCGTCGCTCTTGGAGGGGTCGGTGCAGTAGTCGATGAAGTTCTGGTCGAGAAGATAGTATATGTAGGGATCATTGTTCGAGGCGGTGATCGTACCCTCCACACCGTCGTATGTCGGGGTGACGTCGAGCGTGAAGGTGTTCGACGAAGCCTCGACGGCGGGAGCGTTGAACTCCTTGACAGCAACTTCGGTGTTGGCCTGGAACAGCTCGTTGACGCCTACCGCGAAAGCGTAGTACTTCTTGCCGGCGCGCAAACCCGGGAATACCTCGGAGTCGGAGCCCGTGCTGCTCATGTATTTGTAGATATCCTCGATTTTGCGGCCCATGCCGAGGTAGACGTCGACCATGCGTGCCTTCATGTGGCGGGCGAATGCAGCGTCGTCGCCACCGAATTCGAGATAGGCCTCCTCGTCGATGACGTTGAAGAAGTAGTGCGTCGATTCGGGCTTGACGTCCACCGTCACGCGGCACGACGTGGAGGTGAGCTCTTCGATGCGTACGTCGAACTCAGCGTCGACCAGAGGCACCGATGCTGCCGTGAACTCCGTTTTTTCGATGCCGGTCGTCGCCGTGCCGTTCTCGTCCATTCCGTAGGCGTAGAGGTAGTATTTCACTCCGGGTTCGAGTTCGTCCTCGATGTCGGCCGTGACGGCGCCGCGGCGGAGATAGTACGTGCTCAGATGTTCGGCCAGAGTGCTGCCGTAGTACTCGGCCTCCGCACGGAAGTCTTCCAGGTCGCTGGCGATGACAGCAGCGTCGTTGGCGAATGCGTCGAACGACTTCTTCTCGACGAGCATGGCGATGTATGTCGCTTCGGTGTTTTTAGGTGTGACCGAAATTGTGCACGACGTGGTCGTGATGCCGGTTACCGAGAGTGTGAAATTACCCCCCCCCGGAGCGGGCGAGGTGTTGTCGTCGCTGCAACCTGCGACTGTTGCGGCAGTCAGAGCGAGACAGGCGAAGAAACGGAAAAAGTGTTTCATGAAAATAAAATGGTTTAAGTTGTTAGAGCGACAATCGTTTTCCGGGTGCGATTATCGGATGTCAAATATATGAATTATTTCGTGATATGGTACTCGCACCGTGTATTTTAGCGATAAATTTTCGCATTCCGCCTCCCGGACGTATTCCGCAGGTGTTAGAAAGTGGCATGTATTCGATAAATATTGCAGGTTCCGCGCGGGCGTAGTGAGTAAATTTGCATTCCGCAAAAAAGGCGGACACAAACCGAAACCTATAACAAAAACTTGATTTACGATGAAACATTTCAAACTGTGGGCACTCGTTGCCTCGCTTTTCGCCGCCGCCGGATTCGTTGCGTGCGACGATGACGACAACACGGCCGAAGAGAACTATCTCGACCGTGTGGAAATAGTGGCCAACTGGAAAGTGGTATCGTGGACCGAGCGCGGCTCGGCCGTCGCCGATATGGTCGATACCTACTGGGTCATCACCAAACGCACGATTGCCGCGGGCGATGCCGAGCCCGTGGCCTATACGTTCAGCCGCGATGTCCTCTCCTTCTCCGGCGAGGAGTACGCCGTGAGCGTCGAGGAGCGCCGCATGTCGCTGCGCAATGCCGAGCGCTCGATTCTCTTCGTCGAGGTCGACGAGATTCCCGGCCGCGAACCCGGGCCCGATGAGCCCGAGGACCCCGAAACTCCGTTCGAGCCCGTCGCCCGCGAGGAGCTCTACGGCGCATGGGTCGCCACGTCGGTAGTGTCGGCTCCGTCGTACTCCGCAGGCGCCTACTGGACCTTCGACGAGCGCACGGTCGGCATCGACGGCGTGAAGTACGGCTATGAATACTGCTCGACGACGCACAACCTGCTCACCTTCGACGGCGCGCGATGGAGCGTCGTGCTCGAAGGCGAGGGCGACGGCCGCACGCTGACGCTTGCCTGCGCGGAGGAAGGCTCGAAGAGCGTCGTGACGCTCGCCGCGACGGTGCTGCCGCTGGTGTCGTACTATCCGACCGCCGGTACTCCGGCATACAAGGACGGCCGTCTGGAAATGACCTTCCCCGCGGCGGCTCCTCAGCTCGGAAAGAGCGGCTCGATACGCATCTTCAAGGCCGACGGAACCGAAGTCGACCGCATCGACATGGCCGATATCCTGAAAGACCGCGTGAAGATGGCGGCTGGCCAGACGATTCACACGGCGATGAACGTCATCGGCAACCGCAGCGTCAAGCGCTACCGCATAGTCTACTACGACCCCGTTGCGGTCGAGGGCAACAAGCTCTGCATCTATCCCCACTACGACGTTCTCGACTACGGCGAGACCTACTACGTGACCGTCGACCCCGAGGCTGTCGTCTCCGACGATTTCGACGGCATCTCCGACCCCGAGCAGTGGCGTTTCACCGTAAAGAGCGCCCCGACCTCCTCGACGGTCACCGTCGCCGCGACGGGCGATGCCGATTTCCGCACCGTGCAGGCGGCCATCGACTACGGCTACGATTTGGGCCGTGACGCGTCGCTCACCGTCGACATCATGCCGGGCGAGTATCGCGAGCTGCTCTTCACGCGCTACAACAACAACATCACGCTGCGCGGCCGCGGCACGACCAACGACGACGTGCGCATCCACTATCCCGTCTGCGACAACGTGCAGGGCGGTGTCGGCGGCAGCACCAGCGTGTCGGCCAACCCCTACGCCAAGCCGGCCGTCGGCGATGCGATTCCCTACTCGGGCGGCCGCTGCACGATGCTCATCGAGAGCTGCGACAACCTGCGTTTCGAGAACCTCACGCTCGAAAACAGCTGGTACCGCATATCGTCGGAGAACAATCAGGCCGAGGCGCTCTACAACAACGACAACAGCGGCGACTGCGGCATCGTCTTCGTCCGCTGCAAGCTGCTGAGCCGTCAGGATACGCTCAACCTGAAAGGCTACTGCTGGTTCTACGACTGTCTGGTCGCCGGCGACGTCGACTTCATCTGGGGCGGTGCCACTGCGGCTCTGTTCGAGAAGTGCGAGATTCGCTCCGTGACCGACGGCGGATACATCCTCCAAGCGCGTGTCAACCAGACCACCTCGCAGGGCTACCGCATGGGCTTCGTCTTCATGGACTGCTCGCTGACCAAGGGCTCGGGCGTCAACTCCAACTCGACCTATCTCGCACGCAAGGGCGATACCACCGAGTCGAACATCACCTTCATCAACTGCCGCATGGACAACCACGTCCGTCCCGAGGGCTGGCACGGCACGGGTCCCTACTATCCCGAGACGATGGACGCCCTGCACGGATTGAAGGAGTACAACACTACGGACCTGTCGGGCAACGCCCTGAACCTCTCCTCGCGCAACAAGCCCTCCTACATCCTCACCTCTGCCGAGGTCGAGCAGTACTACAAGGACCGCGCGATGATATTCTCCGGCTACACCAAGAACGCCGTTTGGAGCGAGTAACGCTTGCCGAATCTTATCGAAAAGCCGCCATGCAGATGCGCATGGCGGCTTTTTATTGTTATGCCGACAGTTTTAATTAGGGCTTGTTCGTTTTGCCCCCCCCCTCCCTGCAAATCCTAATCATCGGTTTCGAAACCTCCTTCGGAACGATGCCAGTATCTGCCGCCTTCATCCTTGAAGCCGCCGTCGTCATGACTTCGTAAGTCGTGTCTGATACCGTGTTCGTCCAGAATAGTGGTTCCTCCTGCACTTGTTCTGCTGCCGAGACCGCCGAGCGCACCGAGTAATAGTGCGGCCATGATGATTATGACGAATATTCCGACAAGAACGGAAAAGAAATATAAACCTGTAACGAATACGGCAAATCCGTTTATGAAATAATAAGCGCCGGTTATACATCCTGTCAGAAAATATCCGTTTAGCCAGAACTTGCCGACAATAAACAATGTGTATGCTGCGATTGGTATCGCCAATAGCCCGCATGAATTGATATCAAACGAAATGCGGGAACCGAATACGTTGATTATTACGCCGATGGCAACGCTTATGACCCAACATAAAAAGCCGGCCGCTTGATTGACCTTATCCTCTCCTACATATGTTAGGCCCAAAGATATACCGACAATCTGTATGGCCAATACTATTCCCAATATCAGGATGCCGATTATTCTTTCGAAAAAGCCCGGACAAAAGAAGAAACACGCAAACCAGTCTCCATACAAATCATAAGCAGCTATGTAATACAACTCGATGCCCGATATCATCAGTGCTGCAATCGACATCGACTGAATAATTATACTGTGGCTTCTCCTGCTGAGTTTTTCGGCCATTAGCAGAAACAGGATTACCCATATGCCTGCTATGACAAGCAAGGCTTTCATTAATATATTTTCATCAATCATATAATGATATTTTTATAAGAATTTACATGCCGATTATGCCATTCGGAATATAAAGCACTGAATCATATAGTTGTATATATGACAAATATAAGTGTTTTTTCGTGTATTCAACACGATTGGAATACTTTATTTTGTAGGAAATTTCGATAATTACCTCGATGTATCAACTTGATATCCGGCCGTGTTGCGAAGTCGTGCGATAAAAGCACCGTATTTTCATTCGGCGCGTTGCGTAGCAATCGGGTGTCCGGACGCGGACGCCGGAACTTGCTCGGGGCGTCGCGCGCCGGACACGAAAAAAGCGCTTGACTCGTGTCAAGCGCTTCGCTGTCGCCTTAGCAGGGTGGAAGAAGGGATTCGAAGGGCGCAGCCCTCGCGGGGCGTTCCGCTTAGGTTCTTTTATTTTTCACGCCCCGCAACCCCAATTTAAAGAATACCGTCTTCGGCGATAGCGCGTTGCGGAGCAATCGGGTGTCCGGACGCGGACGTCGGAGCTTGCTCGGGGCGTCGTCGCGCCGGACACGAAAAAAGCGCTTGACACAAGTCAAGCGCTTCGCTATCGCCTTAGCAGGGGTGGAAGAAGGGATTCGAACCCTCGACCTTCGGAACCACAATCCGTCACTCTAACCGACTGAGCTACATCCACCATTTGATTCGATACCCGAATCGGAGTGCAAATTTATACTAAAAATCGGTTCGTGCAAAATTTTCGGACGAAAAAATTCGTTTTCGTGCGAAATTTGTGCTCGCAGCGGTGTTTCGCCCCGTCCGACTGCCCGGTGCGCGCGGTTTTCCAACCTCCGTCACACCTCGGCGGCGACGCCGGCAGCCTGCTCTGCGGCTTCTCTGTCCGACGCTGTGTCGACCGTGCAGACGAGCGATTCGGGTTCTGAGTCGGGCATCGTGCGGCCGTGGGTCATGCGAATCATCGCGAGGTCGTTTTCGGGCGTTCCCGTGCCGAAGTCGAAGTCGCTGTCGAAAGCCACGGGCATCGCCGTGTCCTCGAATCCGAACCGTGAGTAGAAGTTTTTCAACCCGTCGTCGCTCGGAATAAGTATCGCTGCGTCGTACCCCTCGTCCTCGATGCGCACCACGGCGCGCCGCATGAGCTCCGTGGCCATGCCGCATCCGCGGCGGTCGGCGGCGGTCGCCACTCCGAATATGTAGGCCGTCCGTCCGAGCCGGCTGCGCATGGGCACTATGTGCAGCATGGCGAGCATGCGTCCGTCGGTGTCGGCGAGCGACAGCATGCGGTGACGGGCATAGTACTCCGTAAGGAACGCGTCGACGAACTCCTCGTCGTCGTCGAAGCACTCCATCCACAGCTCCTTGCACTCCGTTTCGTCGTGGTGCAGCAGCTGGGCGGTGAATTTGCGCTGCATGGCGGCGGGGTGGTATGATAGCTTCGACTGCCGCAGCCCGGGTATGCCGAGATCCTCCTCGCGGTTGAGCCATCGGTACTGCCTCGGCAGGTTCTCGGCGAAGAGCTTGTTTATCATGGCGAAAGCCCCCTCGTAGGCCGTGTCGGCCTTTTCGATGTGTATGCAGAATGTCTCCTCGTCGATTGCCGAGCCGTAGGTGAAAGCCACCATGCGTCCGCCGACGTATATGCAGCCGCCGCGGAGTCCCAGCGCGTCGAAGTTGTCGAAAGCCTCCTGCATGGCGCGCTGCTCGGCGTTCAGCTCCTTGTCCGCCCCCGTGTGTACGCGCCGCCACAGAGCTTCGAGACGCATGCACTCGGCCAGCATGTGCGGCGCGAGCTCCTCGTAGCGGTAGTCGTAGAGCTGCGTGAAGCGGTTGATATGGTTGCGCTTGGGCTGGTAGCGCCGGCCGCTCAGCGTCCGCAGGTCGTCCGTGCGGTAGATGTAGTCCTCCGCCGCACGGCGCGAGCAGAAGGCGAAGTCGCCGCACCCGCAGCGGCGCAGCACGGCGACGCCCTCTTCGGTTAGCCCCGCGATGCGCAGACGCTGCCCGAACTGCCGGGCGTCGTCGCGCAATGCCGGGATTACGGCGCCGAAGTCGCCGTCGCCGAGGGGCTGCATGTAGGCCGTGCGCTGCGAACCGTCGAGGCGGAACCGTATGACCAGAAAACCGTCGATGACGGCTATCTGGCTGCGGTAGACCTCGCGCCAGCAGAAAATGTTGGCGAATGCCAGGTCGCAGTTGCGTATGCCGGCCCGCCGTGTGTAGGACTCTATCGTCGCACGGTCGGCGAGCGATATGTCTCTGAATTCGTGATTCATGTCGTTTGTACTCAGTATTAACTTTACGTCAGGTCTGAGCAGTAGTCGTTTGTCCCTTTCTCCGGCCGGTGCATGCACGACCTGCGGTCGTGTCGGCAGATTTGACTCCACCCCCGAGCCCCCTCCCTTGGGAGGGGAGCGTAGTGCCGCCTGCGGCGTCAGAGTCACTCTTCCGGCGGTCGGCGCTTCACGGCCTATTGGTGAGCGGTAGTCGTTTGTCTCCTATCTCCTATCTCCGGCCGCAGACCGCACGGTCTCTCTTTAAATCAGAAATACAAAAATTTTGAATTTTGAATTCTGAATTTTGAATTTTTTTATTCGCAGGCTTTGAGCGACATGTCGAGCGAGCGAATCTGATGCGTCAGCGCGCCTACCGAGATGAAGTCGACGCCCGTTTCGGCATACTCGCGCAGCGTGTCGAGCGTTATTCCGCCGCTCGACTCTGTCTCGCAGCGTCCGGCGACCTTGGCCACGGCCTCGCGCGTCATCTCGGGCGTGAAGTTGTCGAACATGATGCGGTCGACGCCTCCGGCGGCGAATACGCGGTCGATATCTTCCAGCGAACGAACCTCGCACTCGATGGGAATCTGCTTCCCGCGCTCGCGCAGATACTCCTTGGCTCCGAGCACTGCATTTTCTATGCCGCCCGCGAAGTCGATATGGTTGTCTTTGAGAAGAATCATGTCGAAGAGTCCCATGCGGTGGTTCTCGCCGCCGCCGATTTTGACGGCCATCTTGTCCAGCACGCGCATTCCGGGCGTGGTCTTGCGGGTGTCGAGCACGCGCGTGTGCAGTCCTGCGAGGCGGTCGACGTAGACGGCGGTCTGCGTTGCTACGCCGCTCATGCGCTGCATGATGTTGAGCAGTATGCGCTCGGCCTGCAACAGCGAGCGCAGGCGGCCCGAGACGTAGAACGCCACGTCGCCCGGCTTCACGCGCGTGCCGTCGTCGAGCAGCTTCTCGAAACGCATCTCGGGGTCGAGGCGTTGCAGTACTATTTCGGCTATTTCGACGCCGGCCAGCACGCCCTCCTGCTTGCAGAGCAGGCGCATGCGGCCGTGTTCGCCGGCGGGAATGCAGCAGAGCGACGTGTGGTCGCCGTCGCCGATGTCCTCCTTGATTGCGAGCTCGACGAGCTCATCCACGAAAGGTTTGTATTCGGGTTTCATATCGTTGTTTTTTTATGATTAGTGATTTGTCTTATCGCATGTCGTTTATGGAACCGATTTTTACGGTGAAGAAGTTGTTCGCACCGCTCTCCGTAAGCCGGTACTCGGGGTGGTTGCCCCACGATGCCGGAGCGTCGTAGAGGGAGCACTCCTCGCCCGTGTCGTTCGCCGTGTAGGGGCCCACCATCGCCTGCCAGGCCTTGATGCGGGCTATGCTCGGTGTGGCGGCGATGTAGCCGTCGCCCGTCAGCTCGCGCAGCGCGGAGACGTATATGGCGCGGAAGTCGTCGTATTGCAGAATCTTATTTATCAAGGGGTTGCTCGCCACGCCCCACTCCAACGGGTTTTGGCGGCCCGCGTCGCTCTGTGCGCCGCACTGCGATGACGTGCCCAGCGTGTTGTCGTAGTCGTAGGGCAGCATGTAGAAGCGGTAGTCGTACTTGTCGGTGGTGGAGAAGTAGATGTAGAGGTTGTTGCTGTTGTTCCAGTAGTCGTCCCACATGCCGACGGCCACGTTCACCGCGTAGGTTCTCAGCAGCAGTTCGACGTCGCACACCTGCGCAATCCACGTGCGGAAGCTATCGCCCTGCTTGCCGGTGAGTTTCAGTATGAAGTCTTTGAGCTGCTCCTTCGCCGCGTCGAACGATTCGGTGTTGGTCTTCAATTCGTAGTGGCAGTTGCGCGAACCGCCGTCGTTGACGAACTCCCAGTCGTCGGTCGAGGCGAGCGATGCCCCGTAGCGGCACTTCCAGAGGTTGCCGTCCGTGGCGGGGAAGCGGTCGGCGCGGCGCTCGACGAACTTGTCGTCGATGGCTTCGAGCATCTGGTAGACGCCGTAGTACGTCTCCTCGGCGTCGCCCTCGACCTCTATCCACAGACGGCAGTAGGAGCTGCGCAGGGCGGTCCAGATGCCGAAACGGCGGAACAGGTCGAAGCAGTAGACCTCGCGGGCGTAGCAGGGGTCGTCCTTGAACCATTTGAGGTGGAGCTTGCGCACGGAGCCTATCTGGTGGGCGTCGTCCTTGACGAACTTGCGCAGGTTGAGCAGGAAATGGCAGTGGTGCCAGTCGGTCGCTCCGGCCGTGTGCATCTCGCCGCTGCCGCCCTCGGGACGGCGGCGCGAGGTGTTGCCTTTCAGCCTCAGGCCGGCGCGTGCGAACTCGCGCTTCTCGCCAGCCTTGTCGAACGTGGCGTCGCACTCGGCGTACCGGTCGGTGTACATGTCGGCGTCGTAGGCCGCCAGCAGACCGTTCCACTCGTCGAGCGGCACGCGCACGTGAATCTCGGGCAGCGCCGCGAGGTCGTAGACGTAGTCCAGACCGTTGCCCTCCACCGTGCCCGTTCCGCCCGAGACGTTGGGCTCCGTGGCGTCGAAGTCGACGGCGGTGTTGGCGAACTCGGCCGCAGCCGTCGCCGTCGAGTTGCTGCGCCCGGGCGTGGCCTCGGAGAGAACTTTCCACCCTTCGGTGCCGTCGCCCAGACGTCCGGCCACGTCGAACGCGTGCTCCACGGCCGAATCCCACTCATCCGCAGCGCGGGGGGAGGCGAACGACGAGTTGACGAACGTGTCGACGCGCTTTCCGCCGGCGTCGTGCAGTTCGAGCAGCAGCGATTTCGAGCCCGAAATGCCCGTCTTGCTCACGCCGAGGTGCAGACCCTCGTACAGCGTGCCGTTGCCCTTGCATCCGATTACGGCGTAGCCGTGTGCCGGGAGCGTCGTGCCGGCGGCCACCGTGAAGTCGCCCGAGCCGTCGGCCGCGGCGAGGTACGATTCGTTGTTCTTGTAGATGCGGTATCCCGAGATGTCGGCGTCGTATTGCGTCGGGTTGTAGAGCTCGATGTATTTGGCGTCGGTGTTTATCTCGTTCAGCACGACGCGGCCCAAGTTGTCCGCCGGGTCGACTATCACCCCGGTTGCCGTGTCGTCGCCGCATGCCGCGCAGAGCAGGGCGGCTGCGGCGAGAGCTGTTTTCGCTCCGTTCATTGCAAGTGTTGTGACATTCATGTTTTTTCAGGTTCGTAATGCAGGGTTCGTATTCGGGTATGCGGCCGCCGGTACCTTCCGCCGGAAACGTGCGCGGAATCGCCTCCGCGCACGGCTGCGAAGCCCTTCTCGACGGCCGCGGCGCAATACCCCGGCAAATATAGTGAAAATTCCGATTCGCGGTGATTCCGAACGGCGAATAAGCTATGCGGCGGAGCGATACGCCTCGAAAGGCGCCGCTCCGCCGCATGGTATTCAGTGCCGCACGGATGCTTATTGGTGCTGGGGGCGCAGCAGGTCCTGCACTACCTTCACGGGCGAGAACGTCGTGATGGGCACGTCGACGAAAATCGTGTTCCAGTCGGCCATCGCGCCGTTCCAGAGTCCCGGGAGCTCCTGGGCGCGCAGTTCGCGGCCGCCGCTCGACTTCGACGATATGAATCCGGTCGCGGGGTCGGTGTATGCGCGCAGGTCGAACGGCTTTCCGTCGGCGTTACTGATTCCGCACACGAGGTCTACGGGGTTGAAGTGCGTGGCGCTCTTCATCAGGGGCATGTCCTCGGCGGAAATCTGGCTCGATTCGGCGATTTGCAGCGACTGCGTGCCGTCGGGGTTGGCTACCCAGAACGGGCCGCCGCCGGGCTCGCCCTCGTTGCGCACCATGCCGCAGACGCGAATCGGGCGGTCGAGAATCTTTTCGAGCAGCGCGGCGTCGTACCCGGCCGGGAGCTTCGTGCAGAGCTTCTGCTCGATGAAGCGGGCCGTGCCGGCGATGTCGGCCTCTCCGGCGCGCAGGGCTTTCAGGCGCTCGAACGACTCGGCCTGCAATTCGAGAAGCAGACCCGCCAGCGCCTTCTTGTAGGTCACCGTGTCGCCTTTGCGGGCGTCGGTGGTGACGTTGTCGATGTTCTTGATGAATACCACGTCGGCGTCGATGTCGTTCAGATTCTCGATGAGCGCTCCGTGGCCCGCCGGACGGAACAGCAGCCGGCCGTCGTCGGTGCGGAACGGCGTGTTGTCGGGGTTGACGGCTATCGTGTCGGTCGAGGGCTTCTGCACCGAAAACGAGATGTCGTATTCGACGCCGAACTTCTTCTCGTAAGCCGGGACTTTCGCTGCGAGCAGCTCCTCGAATCCGGCCATGTGCTCGGCCGAGACGGTGAAGTGGATGCTGACCTTTCCGTCGGCCGCGGCGTACATCGCGCCCTCGACCAGATGCTCCTCCACGGCCTTGCGGGCTCCCTCCCCGTAGGCGTGGAACGTAACCAGGCCCTTGGGCTTCGAGCCGTAGCCGAGCCCCTGCTTGACGATGGCGCTCACCACCGCCTTGTCGTCGGCGCCGTCGGGCAGCACCTCTTTCAGCTCGGGCCAGAATGCGAACTTTTCGATGTTGTCCAGCAGACGGTCGATGCCCGGGCCGCGCTTGTCGTCGTTGACGAACTCGAAGAGCTCCTTGAACATTCGCGTAGCGGCACCCGATGCGGGCACGAACTTGACCACGCGCTTGCCGGCCAGGGCCTTTTCGTATGTCGCGACGGCCCGATCCACGCCCTCGGCGTCGAGTACGGTCACTCCGTCGGCGGGCGATGCCGCGCGTACCACTTTGAGCGAAGGGAAGCCCTTCTTGAAATTTTCGATTTGCCGCTCAACGGCCTCGACCGTCAGGCCGTGCCCGGCGATCTGTTCCAAATCGGTTTGTGTAAACATAATTACAGGTTCGTTGTTTTTAGGTATTGTTGCGTCGTGTTTTTTTGCCGCGTACTGCCACGTTGGCGGCAATAAATAACCAAAATTAATAAAAATATTCGTAACTTTGCAACAATATGATAAAAGATTTTCACGACATAGAACTCGCCGACCGCAACAGCTTCCATGTCCGACAGCGCGCCGCACGGCTCGTGGAGTTCGACACGGAGGATGAGCTGCGCGACTTTTTCGCGGCCGAACTGCCTTCGCAGTGGATGGTCATGGGCGGCGGCAACAACATACTTTTCACCGCCGACTACCGCGGCGTGCTGGTCGTTCCGCGCGGCTGCGGAATCGCCGTCGAGGGCGAAGACCACGAGTCGGTCATCGTGCGTGCCGAGGCCGGCGTCGAGTGGGACGACCTGGTGGCATGGGCCGTCGAACGCGGCCTGTGGGGCTTGGAGAACCTCTCGCTCATCCCGGGCAAGGTCGGAGCCGCCCCCGTGCAGAACATAGGCGCCTACGGCGCCGAAGCCGGGGATACGATTCTCGACGTGAGGATGTTCTGTCCCGAGACCTGCAACTTCCTCACGCTGTCGGCCGAACACTGCGCCTTCGGCTATCGCGACAGCGTCTTCAAAGGCTCGCTGCGCGGCCGCGTTGTGATTACGTCGGTGCGCTTCCGTCTGTCGAAAATCCCGCGTCCCGACGTGGGCTACGGCGACCTGATGCGCGAGACCGAGGCCCGGGGCGGCGCCACGCTGCGCAATATCCGCGATGCGGTGTGCTCGATTCGCCGCTCGAAACTGCCCGACACGGCCGTGACGGGCAATGCCGGCAGTTTCTTCAAGAATCCCGTCGTCGACCGCGCCGCGGCCGACGATATGCTGCTCCGCTGGCCCGACATGCCGGTATATCCGGCCGCGGACGGCCGGGCGAAGCTCGCGGCCGGATGGCTTATCGACCGTGCGGGGATGAAGGGCTACCGCGAGGGCAGGGTAGGCGTCCACGACCGTCAGGCGCTGGTGCTCGTCAACACGGGCGGCGCCTCGGGCGGCGAGGTGCTGGCTCTGGCACGCAAGGTGCAGCGGACGGTGCTCGAAAAGTTCGGCATAGAAATAGAAACCGAGGTAAATATCCTATGATAGCTGAGTTAAAGGAGAGATTCGAGCGTTATGTCGCCGACAATTCGCTCTTCACGCACGACGACCGCATATTGCTCACGGTGTCGGGCGGCGTCGATTCGATGGTCATGCTGCGTCTGTTCGTCGAGTGCGGCTACCGTGTCGGCGTGGCGCACTGCAACTTCCAGCTGCGCGGGCAGGAGAGCGACGAGGACGAGGTTCTCGTCGAGCGGCACGCCCGCAGTCTGGGGGCGGAGTTCTACAACCGCCGTTTCGAGACGACGGCCGAGATGGAGCGCACGGGCGAGTCGATGGAGATGGCGGCGCGCCGCCTGCGCTATGCGTGGTTCGACGCCCTGAGCCGCGAGCACGGCTACTCGGTCATCGCCATAGCCCACCATGCCGACGACTCCGTCGAGACCTTTTTCATCAACCTGCTGCGCGGCACGGGTCTGCGCGGCCTGACGGGCATCGGCATGCAGGTGGGGCGCATCGTGCGGCCGCTGATGTTCGCCTCGCGCAAGGAGATTCTCGAATACGCCGTGCAGCACCGCATAGCCTATCGCGAGGACTCGTCGAACCGTTCGACCAAATACCTGCGCAACAAGATACGGCTGGGTCTCATCCCCCGCATCCGCGAGATAAACTCCAAGTTCACCGACCTCATGCGCCGCAACATCGCGCGACTGACCGAGGCGCAGACGTTCATCGACGCCGCCATGGAGAAGGTGCGCGCCGTGGCTGTGGAGCGGGTCGGCGGTATGGACGTGATACATGTCGACCGCATCGACGCGGCATTCCCGCGCGGCTTCGTGCTCTACGAGCTGTTGAATTCGGCATACGGATTCAAGGGCGACGTCTGCGATTCGCTGTGCCGGGCGTTGGAGAGCGACGCCACGGGCCGCCGCTTCCACTCGAAGGAGTACACCGCCTGCATCGACCGCGGAACGGTCGTCGTGGCCCGCACGTCGCCCGACGACCCCTGCGAGGTCGAGGTGCGCAAGGGTGCGCTGCGCAGCTATTGCGGCAACGCGGTGCTCTACTTCGAGCAGTGCGACATAGCCTTGATAAAGGACTACGGCGTGCCCGAGAACATCGCGCAGCTCGATGCCGACCTGCTGCAATGGCCGCTCACGCTGCGCCGCTGGCGCGAGGGCGACTGGTTCGTGCCGTTCGGCATGTCGGGCCGCAAGAAGGTGAGCGACTTCCTCATCGACGCCAAGGTCTCCATGGCCGAGAAGGAGCGGCAGTTCGTGCTGCTCTCGGGCGACGACATAGTGTGGCTCGTCGGCCGCCGCATCGACGACCGTTACCGTCTGACCGACCGCACGGACAACGTCCTGCGCATAATAAAGGAGATTGTCTGACCATGGCGAAAAGCACCGTCAAATTCAAGGATTCGGTCGCCGAATACGAGCGTATCGCCGCCGACATCCGCGCCCGCAAGTTCGCTCCCGTCTACCTTCTCATGGGCGAGGAGTCCTATTTCATCGACTCGCTGGCCGACATGCTCGCCGGGTCGATTCTCGACGAGGCGTCGCGCGCCTTCAACCAGATTACGGTCTACGGCCGCGACAGCGACGCCGGGCAGGTGGTCAACCTCTGCCGGCAGATGCCGATGATGGGTTCCTACGAGGTTGTCATCGTGCGCGAGGCCCAGCAGTTGAAGAATCTCGACAAACTCTCGCTCTACACCACCAAGCCGCAGCCGACGACGATTCTGGTCGTGTGCCACAAGGAGAAGGCGGTCGACCGGCGGTCGCAGTTCTACAAGAGCACGGCGGCCGCGGGTGTGGTCTTCGAGTCGGTGCGTCCGCGCGACTACGAGATTGCGTCGTGGCTCTCCCGCTTCGCCTCGTCGCACGGCTGCAAGCTCGACGCCAAGGCGCAGTCGATGCTGGCCGACCATCTGGGTACGGATCTCGCGAAGATATCCAACGAGCTCTCGAAGCTGCTCGTCTCGCTCCCCGAGGGCGTTCGGACCATTACGGCCGAGGATGTCGAGCGCAATGTGGGCATATCGAAGGATTTCAACAACTTCGAGCTCTGCAAGGCCGTCGCCGTGCGCGACACGGGCCGTGCGCTGGCCATCGCGGCGCAGTTCGCCGCCAATCCCAAGGACAATCCGCTGCTTCTGACCGTCATGGCCCTTTTCGGGCAGTTCCGCCAGATGTTCGTCCTGAACTATCTGCGCTGGCAGACGCAGCGCCGCGGCGTGCCGTTCCCCTCGGACGCCGAGCTGATGAAGATTCTCAAAGTGGGCAACATCTACGCCATCGGCGAACTGAAACAGACCTCCGCGCAGTGGCCCAACCGCAAGGTATTCGACATACTGGGCCTGCTGCGCGAGTACGACGCCCGCAGCAAGGGCATGGGCGGCGGCTCGGCCGGCGACGGGGAGCTTCTGCGCGAACTGCTTCTGAAAATATTCATGATGTGATGTCCGATTTCATCGTCATAAACGGCACGCTGACCGACCGGCCGCCGGCCGCACCCGACGAACCGTATGTCTACCAGCGGCTCCATGTCTCGGACGGACGTCCTCTCGACGTGGCTGCGCATGTCGATGCGGCGGCGCGTGCGGCCCGCGGGATTTTCGGCGTCGATTTCGGTGCGGATGCCTGCCGCACCGATGCGCTGTGCCGCGAGATGCTGCGCCGGAACCGTTATCCTGCCGGTGTGTCGTCGTGCATCGACCTTAGGGTATATGCCTCGGGCGAGGCGCGCTGGTCGGCGGGCGAGATATTCGTCGGCCGCGGTCTCGTGCTGCGCGCGCTGAGGCCCGAAGCGCTCGTTGTGAGCTACGGCCTGCCGTTCGGCGAAGCCCCGACCTCGGCACGCGAAGCCGCCTGCCGTCTGGCTGCCGCCGCCGCCCGCCGTCTCGGCTGCGGCTCGGTCGTAAGATGCGACGAGCACGGCACTGCGCTCACGGCCGACGACGCCCCTCTGTTCGTCGTTCGCGGCGAGAGGGTCTACACCTCGCCGACGGTCGGCAGCGTTGAGCGCGACCGCGCGATGCGCGCCGTCCGGGCTTCGGGACTGCCGCTGCGCGAAGTGCCCGTTCTGCGCGAGCATCTGAAAGTCGTCGACGAGGCGTTCTACTGCGACTGCCGCGGCATAACCTCTCTGGCGGGCTGCGACGGCGTGCCCTACATGGACATCATGACCCGCCGTGTCGCCCGCTATCTCTGACGGCGGCGCTTCACCTCGACATACTCCGCATATACCACCTGCGTGTGCGGGTTCGACGAGACTATCTCCTGCCTTACGGCCTTGGTGCCGAACCGTATGAAGAGAAACCTCCGCGGAATGCGGTGGACGATTTGGCGCAGCGTGTCGCGGCTTCGCACGGAGCACTCCGCCGAGTCGCGCACGATGCGCCCCTCGACCTCGACCCACGGGTCGCGCCAGCGGAAGAACCGCACGGTGTCGCGCACCGTATCGCGCACGATGAGCGTGTCGCGCAGCGGCGTGCGAATCTCCACCTCGGTCGCCGTCGCTGCCGCCGCCGTGCTTTCGAGCCGCCGGATGCGTATGCCGAGCGAGCGTATGCGTTCGGCGTCGGCGGCCCGCAGCCGCCGGAACTCGTCGCAGCGGAGCGTGAGAGCCTCGACCGAGGCGGCGTGTTCGCCGCAGAGCGTGACGTAGCGCCGCAGCGAATCGGAGAGCGCCGTCTGGTTGCGGCGCAGGCGGGCATTGTCCTCGCGATAATGCCGCGCAGTGCGGTATGCCGCGGCGACGGCTATGGCTGCGCCGAGCATGAGAAGGATTGCGATTTTCTTCATGGGAATTACTCTTTATGGTCTCTTTTCGAGTCTAAATTACCGCTGACGATGCCCCGTGTCAATATATTTTTCATACACGGTTCCGTGAAACGCGCGGTTATCTAAATGAAATTAGTATATTTGTGCCATGACAA
Organism: uncultured Alistipes sp.; assembly: GCA_947174295.1. Lineage (GTDB taxonomy): Bacteria > Bacteroidota > Bacteroidia > Bacteroidales > Rikenellaceae > Alistipes. Next base: position 20,630 of record CAMWIG010000006.1, read on the forward strand.
CAGCAGTTTTCCCGGGTTCGTTCGACCCGTTCACCAAAGGTCATGCGGCCGTCGTGCGTCAGGCGCTCGAAATCTTCGATCGTGTCGTGATTGGCATCGGCGAGAATCTCGCCAAGAACTATCTGCTCCCGTTGGAGGCCCGCCGCAGTCTGATTGCCGGGCTTTATGCCGGGGAGCCGCGCGTCGATGTCGAGATTTACGGCGGTATGACCGGCGACTTCGCGCTGTCGAAAGGCGCCCGGGCGATTATCCGCGGTGTGCGCAATACCACCGATTTCGAATACGAGCGCACCATGGAGTCGGCCAACCGCCGTCTCTATCCGTCGATTGTCACGGTCATGCTGTTCACCCCGTCGGATGTCGCCGACATCGCGTCGAGCACCGTTCGCGAGATTCTCGCTTTCGGCCGCGACGTCGACGAGTTCATGCCCGAAGGGGTCGATATACGAAAATATTTACGGTAACAAACAATTAATAGGAATCATGAAATTTACAGCGGAAATGATAGCCGGGCTTCTCGGCGGAGAGGTCGCAGGCGACAAAAACGCCGAAGTGAGCACCGTTTCCTCCATCGAGGAGGGTCGCAGCGGAGCCCTGACATATCTCGCAAATCCCAAATACGAACAGTACATCTACACGACAGGTGCGTCGGTGGTTCTGGTCGCTCGGTCGTTCGAGCCGTCGCAGCCGGTAAGCGCCACCATGGTCAGGGTCGACGACGTCAACGCCGCCGTGCTTTCGCTGCTGAACATGTACAACTCCATGAAACCGCAGAAGAGCGGCATCTCGCGTCTGTGCTCCGTGTCGGAGAAGGCCGAGGTGGCCGACGATTGCTACGTGGGCGACTTCGCCGTCATCGAGGCGGGAGCAAAAATAGGCAGGGGCTGCAAGATATATCCTCAGGTCTACGTGGGCGACAACGTCACCGTGGGCGAGGGCACGACGCTCTATCCGGGAGTGAAGATTTACGAAGGCTGCCGCGTGGGCCGCAACTGCATCCTGCATGCCGGGGCGGTGATAGGCGCCGACGGCTTCGGCTTCGCACCCAATGCCGAGGGGGGCTTCGACAAGATTCCGCAGCTGGGCAACGTCGTCATCGAGGACAATGTCGAGATAGGAGCCAACACCTGCATCGACCGCGCGAAGACCGATTCGACGATTATCCGCCGCGGCGTGAAGCTCGACAACCTCATACAGGTGGGCCACAACGTGCAGATAGGCGAGAATACGGTCTCGTCGGCGCAGATGGGCATCGCGGGCTCTTCGCGCGTGGGCCGCAACTGCTTCCTCGCGGGTCAGGTCGGCATCGCCGACCACGTGACCATCGGCGACTACGTGAAGGTCGGTTCGCAGAGCGGCATTGACAAGAGCGTGCCCGACGGCGAGATTCGCATGGGCACTCCCGCCCTGGCCGGCTTGAAGTTCCACCGCTCCAACGCCGTGTTCCGCAACCTGCCCGAGCTGGCCAAGCGCGTGAACGAGTTGGAAAAGGAGCTCGCGGCGCTCAAAGGGGAGTAGCTCCGCCGCCCGGCGGGACCGGCGACGGCCGACGTGCTGCGGCGGTGCCGTTCGGCGGGTGTCGCTGCGTGCGGCAGAGGCTTCGCGGCCGGCCGCGCGGCGTGGTACGGCGAGAAAGTTTCAACTAAATAAAAATTTTGAATTATGAATGTGCGATATCTGTTCGTGTCCCTTCTGATGGCATTGTGCTGCGCGGCATGCGACGGCGAAACGGCTCCGGTCGGGCCCGCTTCGCCTGAAACATCCGTCCCGCCCGGCTCTTCCGAACCTGCCGCACCCGCGGCTGCCGAATATGCCGGCACTGTGGTGATGCTCCCCGCACCGCCGCACTCCGACGACGAGCCGGCTCTGCCGGGTCTGGTTCTCGGTCTTCGCACCGCGGACGGCGATTACATACTGACCGTCGGCGGCCGCTGGCTGGCGGACCGCGAGGTCGTTCTCGGCGGCGAGACCCATCTTCTCGAAGAGGGCTGCAAAGTGCGGATGACCGGCGTCGCGATCTCCGTCACGGCAGCCGGCGAGGAGTATCGCGAACTGGAAATCGGGGCGATAACGGACATAGAGTATTGCGATGCCGAAATCGTTGCGTGCACAGGAACTGCCGTCATGCTCCCCGCGCCGCCGCACTCCGACGACGAGCCGGCCCTGCCGGGTCTGGTTCTCGGCCTTCGCACCGCGGACGGCGATTACATACTGACCGTCGGCGGCCGCTGGCTGACGGATTGCGAGGTCGTTCTCGGCGGCTGTGCGCTGGTTCTCGAACCGGGCGACGAGGTCGCTGTGACGGGTGTCGTCACGGAGGTCGAGGTCGCCGGTGTGGAGTACGGCGAATTGGAAATAGAAACGATTGACAGAATTTAAACAGTAAACGGATTATGAAAAAAATCATCTTTTCGGCAGCCGTTGCGGCCATGCTCGCAAGCTGCGCAGGAGGCAAGGGCTATACCGTGACCGGCCATGTCGAGGGCGTCGAGGGTTATGTCTACCTCGAAAATTCAGAGACCCACGCCATCATCGACTCCGCCAAGGTCGTCGACGGCCGCTTCGTATTCGAGGGCAAGGTCGAGACGCCGATGCTCGTCGTCGTACACGATGCGCCGAGCGACGATGCCGACCCGGCAATCTATGCCAACCTCTTCCTCGAACCGGGCGATGCGGTAATCGAGACGGACGGGGACGACGTAGCGGTGTCGGGCACGCCCGCAAACGAGGCCTTCGCCGCATTCCGTGCCGCACGCCGCGAGCTGCTCGAACGCTACTATGCCGACGGAACGACTGTCGAGGAGCGCCGCACAATCGAGGTGCAGCACGATTCCATGGTGCGCAAGGCCATGGAGGACAACCGCACCAACCTCTTCGGCGCTATCGTTCTCGCGCAGAATCTGGCATACGAGCTCTCCGGCTCGGAGATGATTGCCGAGATCGAGAAGTTCCCCGCCGAGTTGCAGGCTACCGCGCTGCTGACCAAGGCCCGCGAGACTGCCGAGGCCAAGGCCCGGACCGAAGTAGGCCAGCCCTACATCGACGTCGAGCAGAACGATGCCGACGGCAATGCGCTGGCGCTCTCAGCCGTAGTCGCCGACCCGGCCAACAAATACGTGCTCGTCGACTTCTGGGCATCGTGGTGCGGCCCTTGCATGGGCGAAGTACCGTATCTTGTCGAGACCTACGCCAAGTATCATGACAAGGGCTTCGAGATTTACGGCATTTCGTTCGACAAGAACCGCGACGCATGGCTCGCTGCGGTAGCCGACAAGCAGATGACGTGGCTGCACGTGAGCGACCTGACCGGTTTCGACAATCAGGCGGCCCGCGACTACGCCGTTCAGGGCATTCCGTCGAACTTCCTCGTCGAGACTGCCTCGGGCACTATCGTGGCCACGAACCTGCGCGGCGAGGCTTTGGGCGAGAAGATAGCCGAGCTGCTCGACTAAGACCCGACGGGCTGCGCCGGCCGTCATTTGCCGGCATTGCGCCCGCATCATCGAATCCTCCGCCGCAGGGCGGGGGATTCGGTATTGAAAAAAGGATTGTGAACCGAATGTTATCGACAGACCGATGTCCCGCGAAGAGACCAAATACCGCATCATAGGCATCGACCCCGGCACCAACTACATGGGTTACGGCGTGTTGGAGGTCGACGGCCGCCGCCTGCGTTCGGTCGTGCTCGGTGCGATAGACCTGCACCGTATGGGCGACCCCTACTCGAAGCTGCGCTATATCTTCGAACGTGTGGGTGCGCTTATCGACGAATATTCGCCGCGCGAGGCGGCTCTCGAATCGCCCTTCTTCGGCGAGAACGTGCAGTCGATGCTCAAACTGGGCCGTGCGCAGGGCGTGGCCATGGCCGCGGCGCTGAGCCGCGGAGTAGGTGTGTCGGAGTATGCTCCGTCGCGTGTCAAGCAGGCCATTACGGGCGGAGGTTCCGCCACGAAGGAGCAGGTCGCCAACATGGTGAAAAATCTCCTTTCGCTCGACGAACTTCCCCCGAAGCTCGATGCTACGGACGGCATGGCCGTGGCACTGTGCCACTACTACGCCACGGGCAGTCCGCTTGCCGCAGCCATGGGCGGCGACCGGGTGAAAGGTCTCGGCGGCGGGCTTAAAGCCGCTTCGAAGCGCGGCAGCTCCTCGTGGGAGCGCTTCCTGCGCGAACACCCCGACCGCGAGATAAAGTAGCGCTGCGATTGCGGCTGCCTTGCCGCCCGCATGCCTGGCGGCCTGCGTCGTATCTTCACGCTCGTAGCCGGCGGAGTCCGCCGGATATGCTGCCGGCCGCCGGCAAAGAATGCGAAGTATGCGGTCCGAGAGCCTGCTGTCTCTGAAAATCACCGCCGCCCCTGCAAATTGTTTGCAGGGGCGGCGGTTGTTCGTGCGTGAGCGGCCGTTACTTCGTGCCGGCTTCGAAAACGGCGCGCATTTCGCCGTCGCGGAACAGAAGCAGCATCGTGCCGTCGATTTCGTAGGAGGTCGTCTCCTCGACTATGGTGAAGAACTGCGTCTCGCGCTCCATGTCGGGGCACATCATGCGCGTGGATGCCAGGGGGCCGATTTCGATGCGGCCCTTTTCGAGCAGGCGGTAGCTGCCCGTCAGGCGGTTGCAGGCGCCGACGCCCGACAGGTTGCCGTCCTCGTGGAAGGTGAGGTTGAAGCTCTCGCTGCCGCCCTCGACGTTCGCGCCCATCAGGCGCACGAGCGTCCACTCCGTGCCGACGAGCGGTGCTGCGGTGCGGCTCTTCGACTTGCAGTGGCAGCACGATATTGCGACTATGGCCGCTGCGGCGACTATGGCCGCTCTGAAAATTGTCTGTTTCATAGTGTTATAGTGTTTTGTCGTTCGTCCGCTCCGTTTCGAAAAGCTCGTGCCGGGGCGTTTTTCCGTTTTGCAAAGATACGGATATTTTCTAACTTTGCGAGACATAATTCTGATATCCGATGAAAACAGTTATCTCTTCTCCGCTGGCACCCAAAGCGGTAGGTCCCTATTCGCAGGCGGTAGCCACCGCCGACACCGTGTATGTCTCCGGACAGCTCCCCATCGACGCCGCGACAGGCGCCATGCCCGAGGGCATCGAGGCGCAGACCCGGCAGTCGCTCGCCAATCTGGGACATATCCTCGCCGAGGCGGGCTACACGTTCGACGACGTGGCGAAAACCACCGTGCTGTTGCAGAGCATCGGCGATTTCGCGGCTATGAACGCCGTCTATGCCGAGTTCTTCACAAAAGACATGCCGGCCCGCATGTGCTACGAGGTGGCCAAGCTGCCCATGGGCGCTCTGGTCGAAATCGACGCCGTGGCCGTCAAGTAGGCCGCCGCAGCCGAACGGAAACGGTATATCGCATTTGTAAATAACTTGTCGATAATTTAATCGGCGGGCGGTATTTTCCGACGGTTAATTTTTCCATCTTTGTATCGTGCGATTTCGCCCCCGCCGGTCGGGAACGGCCTGCGGCGGGAGCCTGCCCGGAGCCGCCGGGAGCGGGCGGAGAGCACGGCGGATGCCGCATGCTCGGGGCCGGTCGCCGGCGTTACGAAGATTAACAATATATAAATACGTATGTCTGACACTACCAAAAAAAATGCAGCCCCTCGGGAGGTGGCTTACAACGATGCTGTCGCCGCATCCAAGGAGTATTTCGCAGGCGACGATCTCGCCGCTCAGGTGTGGGTCACGAAATATGCGCTCAAAGATTCGTTCGGCCGCATTTATGAAAAGAGCC
>CAMWIG010000007.1 GCA_947174295.1 uncultured Alistipes sp.
CATCGACGGCGTGCCGATGTTCACCAAGGCGCAGGACGGAGGCACGGAGTTCTCCTCGCAGGGTACGACCGACCCCATCGCCGATATCAACCCCGAAGATATCGAATCCATCTCGGTGCTGACCGGTGCCGCTGCTGCGGCGCTCTACGGTTCCGATGCGGCCAACGGCGCCATCGTCGTGACCACCAAGAAGGGCAAGGTCGGACAGATGTCCGTCACGGCCACGGTCGGCATGGAGGTCATGAGTCCGTTCGTGCTGCCCGAGTTCCAGAACCGCTACGGCACGGGCAACCTCTCCACTCCCGTCAACGTCGAGAGTTACAGCTGGGGCAAGCGCCTGAACAGCGCCAACAAGATGGGCTACGACCCCCGCTCGGACTATTTCCGCACGGGAATAGCCAATACCGAGAGCGTGTCGCTGTCGACGGGTACGGAGAAGAACCAGACCTACTTCTCGGCCGCAGCCATCAACTCCGAGGGAATAGTCCCCAACAACAGCTACGACCGCTACAACTTCACCTTCCGCAACACCTCTTCGTTCCTCGGCGACCGCATGACGCTCGATGTCGGCGCCAGCTACGTGTTGCAGAAGGATTGCAACATGATTAATCAGGGTACGTACAACAACCCGCTGACCGGCGCCTACCTCTTCCCGCGCGGCGACGACTGGGAGGATGTGCGCATGTACGAGCGCTACGACCCCGTGGACAAGATTTCGAAGCAGTACTGGCCGATGGGCGACGGCAGCATCACCATGCAGAACCCCTATTGGGCCAACTACCGCAACCTGCGCGAGAACCGCAAGGACCGCTACATGCTCAATGCGTCGCTCTCGTACCAGATTCTCGACTGGCTCAGCGTATCGGGCCGAATCCGTCTCGACAACTCGCACAACACCTACACCGAGAAGATGTACGCTTCGTCGAACGTACAGCTCACCGAAGGTTCGTCGAACGGTCTGTACGGCATCACCAAGACGATGGACCGCCAGACCTACGGCGACGCGCTGGTGAACATCAACAAGACTTTCGGCGACGACTGGTCGTTGCAGGCCAACATCGGCGCCTCGTTCTCGGACATGAAGAACGACGCCATGAAGAACCGCGGTCCCATCTCCGACGGTACTTCGGGCGAGAAGCCGGGACTCGCCAACGTCTTCAACATCCAGAACCTGAGCAGCTCCACCAAGACCATCCGCAAGCAGGACGGATGGCGCGAGCAGACGCAGTCGATATTCGCTTCGGCCGAGGTCGGCTACAAGGGCACCTACTATCTGACCCTCACGGGCCGCAACGACTGGCCCTCGCAGCTGGCGGGTCCGCACTCCAATGCCAAATCGTTCTTCTATCCGTCGGTGGGTCTGTCGGTCGTTCTGTCGCAAATCATAGGCAACATGCCCGAGAACCTCTCCTATGTCAAGTTCCGCGGTTCGTTCGCTTCGGTGGGTGTGGCTTTCGAACGCTACATCGCCAACCCGCTCTACTCGTGGAACGAGAGCGGACTGTCGTGGAACACGCAGACGCAGTATCCGGCGTATCACCTCAAACCCGAACGCACCAAGTCGTTCGAGGTGGGTATGACGATGCGCTTCCTGCGCCACTTCAACCTCGATGTCACCTATTACAGTTCGAATACGTCGAACCAGACGTTCGACCCGCAGCTCTCGGGCGGTACGGGCTACTCCTCGATTATCATTCAGTCGGGTAACGTCCGCAACCGCGGCGTCGAGCTGGCTCTGGGCTACAAGAACACGTGGAACCGTTTCACGTGGGACAGCAACTTCACCTTCTCGACCAACAAGAACAAAATCGTCTCGCTGGCGAACAATGCCGTGAACGTCGTGACGGGCGAGCGCTTCTCCGTCGAGCGTCTGCAAATGGGCGGTCTGGGCGATGCCAAGTTCCTGTTGCAGGAGGGCGGTACGCTGGGCGACCTCTACTCGCTGCGCGACCTGAAATACGACGAGAACAACGCCGTATACATCGACGAGGACGGTTCGGTGGTCACCGAGGCGATTAAGGACGTCAACAAGTATGTCAAGCTGGGTTCGGTGCTGCCCGACGCCAATATGTCGTGGCGCAACGACTTCCGCTGGAAGAACCTCAATTTCGGATTCATGGTTTCGGCGCGTCTGGGCGGCATCGTCTTCTCGCGCACGCAGGCCATGCTCGACCAGTACGGCGTTTCGGAGGCCACGGCTGCCGCGCGCGATGCCGGCGGCGTGAGAATCAACGGCGGCGACATGGTGGATGCCTACACGTGGTATTCGGCCGTCGCAGGCGGAAACTCCGTGCCGCAGTTCTACACCTACTCGGCCACCAACGTGCGCTTGCAGGAGGTGTCGATAGGCTACACCATTCCCCGCAAGCTGCTGCGCGACGTCTGCGAAATCTCGGTTTCGCTCGTGGGCCGCAACCTGTGGATGATTTACAACAAGGCTCCGTTCGACCCCGAGAGCATCGCCTCGACGGGCAACTACTATCAGGGTATCGACTACTTCATGATGCCGGCGCTGCGAAACGTCGGGTTCAATCTCCGGCTCAAATTCTAAAACCGCTACGTTATGAAACATGAAATGATAAAGGCGACGGTGGCTCTCGCGGCATTGTGCACGCTCGGGGCCTGTACGTCGAACTACCTCGAAATCAACAGCAATCCCTACGAGGTGAATAAGGGACAGATGGAGGCCAAGGACTATGCCATCGCTTCGGGTCTTTCGGCCATGTTCGGCGCGGTCGTCTCGACCGACGTGAACACGGCGCAGTTCACCGACTGCCTGCTGGGCGGTACGCAGGGCGGCTACTATGCCGATGCCAACGGCGGCTGGACGAATACCATATCGAAATACAATCCGACCGACGACTGGACTCGCGTATTCATGTACAGCGACAAAATCATTCCCCAGCTGTACAGCAACATGTCCAACGTCGAGGGCATATCGGACAATCCGCTGGTTCTGGCAATCTGCAAAATCGTCAAGGTGTGCGTACTCAACCGCGTGACGGACGCCTACGGCCCGATTCCCTACTCCGAAATCGGAAGCACGGGCAAGATTCAGGTCGCCTACGACGACCAGGCCAAGGTCTACTCGCAGATGTTCGACGAGCTGGACGAGGCTATCGCCATGCTCGACGAGAACATCGGTGCGAGCATTACGACCACCACTGACCTGGTGTTCGACGGCACGGCCCTGAAATGGTGCCGCTTCGCCAATTCGCTCAAACTGCGTCTGGCCATGCGCGTGGTCTACACCGACTTCGCAAGCTCGCAGGGCCTCACGCCGCGTCAGCTGGGCGAGCAGGCGGTGTCGCATCAGGTCGGCGTCATGCAGTCGAACGACGACAATGCGCAGCTTTCGTCCATGGCCTTCGGCAAGGACGGCAACCCGCTCTATACCGCATGTATGTACAACACGCCGAGCGGTTCGGTGACGGGCGGCGACTCGCACGCTGCGGCCGACATCATCTGCTACATGAACGGCTACGGCGACCCGCGCCGCGAGAAGTATTTCAGCCGTGCGCAGTTCCCCGGCGAATTCGCACCCGAGTACGTGGGCATGCGCCGCGGCATAGCGATTCCGAGTCTCGACAACGTGGGTCTGCTCTATTCGGGCGTCAACTTCGTGAACGGAATGGCTACGCCCGTACAGTGGATGAACGCCGCCGAGGTGGCGTTCCTGAAAGCCGAGGCGGCCGGCGTGTTCGGCTGGAACATGGGCGGTGACGCCAAGACTTTCTACGAGCAGGGCGTGCGTCTTTCGTTCGAGCAGTGGGGCGTCGGCGGCGTCGACGAATACCTCGCCGGCACGTCGCTCCCCGAGACCTACAAGGACCCCAACGGCGACGCCAACTCCTATCCCGCGCAGCTCTCGCAGATAGCCGTGGCATGGAACGACGGCGCTGCGAAGGAGGAGATGCAGGAGCGCATCATCATCCAGAAGTGGATTGCCAACTTCAACCTCGGCAACGAGGCGTGGGCCGACTTCCGCCGCACGGGTTACCCGCATCTGATTCCGGCTATGGAGTCCGTCGTGGGCAACAACTCGCAGGGCATCCGCAATCTCACGCTCGGAGCGCGCCGCATGCCGTATCCGGCCGACGAGGTGACAAACAATCCCGAGAATTACGCCAAGGCCGTGGAGCTGCTCGGCGGTTCGGACAACATGGCTACACGCATGTGGTGGGACTGTAATCCGGCCATAAAGTAACCTCACCGCAACTTAATTCCTACTAAAATGAGATTCACAATGAAGCGCATATTGATTCCGGCTCTCGCCGCCGCAGCCCTGCTGGCTTCGTGCAGCGAGTGGACGGAGACCGAAAACAAAGATTTCCTGCCCCAGATAAGACAGGACGATCCTGCCGCGCTGGCGGCGATTCGGGAGTTCAAGGCCGGCGAGCACATGGTGACGATGATGATCGTCAAGGGCTCGACCACCGCTCCGAACCGTCAGAACCAGCATCTGACGGCCATGCCCGACAGCGTGGACTTCTTCCTGATGACCGACGTGGACGGGCTGCACCCGACCATCGCGGCCGAAATCGCCGAGGTGCGGACGAAGAAGGCTACGCGCACGCTCAACATCGTCGACTACACGACCATCCGCGATGCGTGGAGCGCATTGAAGGATGCTGCGGCCGACTCCGGGAACGAGGGCGACTACACCGACGATAAGTTCGCCGACTACTGCCGCACCGAGACCGAAAAGCAGCTCGCCAACTGCGACCGCTACGGTTTCGACGGTCTGGTCGTGTCGTATCTGGGCGGTATCGACAGCAGCGCTGCGATGCCGTTCGTCGAGGCTGTCGACAAATGGCACCGTGCCAATCCCGACAAGCTGCTCTTCTTCCGCGGCTACCCGTCCTACATAGCCGGCGTCGAGAATCAGACGATAGTCGCCGAGTGCGATTACGTCATCATCCTCACCGAGAAGGCTGCGGCGTCGGTGGCTATCTCGCGTCAGGTGCGCGAGCAGCTGACGTCGGGCGTGCCGAGCGACCGCATCGTGCTGGAAGCCTCGATACCCTCGATTGCCGAGGGCGGCGACGACGCCCAGGTGGGCGCTACCGTCCAGGTCGCGGCGCAGTGGGTGATGGACCCGAAGACCTCCTCCACCGTCAAGTGCGACAAGGTGGGTCTGGCCGCATCGAACGCGCAGGACGACTACTTCAACACGCCGACCTACAAGAGACTGCGGGAGGCGATGGCGATTCTGAATCCCGAACCTGAAAATGATTCCGAAAATGAAAACGATGATGAAAAATAGTTTAGGGCTTGCCATGCTGCTCGCGCTGGCTGTCGGCGCCGCAGGCTGCCAGGGCGACCAGGAGAGCAAAATCCATTTCGACAACAAGGTCTTCATCTCGGGCCGTTCGTTCGTCGACGATGTCTACATCAAGCGCGACAATCTCGAAATCACCCGCGAGGCGGAGTGCGACATCACGGTGGCCGTGGCTCAGCCTCTGCAACGCGACATCACGGTGACGCTGGCCGAGGCTCCCGAGCTGCTCGACCGCTACCGCATGTTCTACGACGATGCGGCGGCGCAGCTGCTCCCCGCCGACGGAGGTTTCTACACGCCGCAGGCTTCGGTCACGATTAAGGCCGGTGCCGTGGAGAGCGAGCCGCTGTCGTTCGATTTCAAGAACCTCGATCGGCTGCCCATCGAGAGCCGCGAGCGCTACGTGCTGCCGATGCGCATCGTGTCGGCCGAGGGTCTGGACGTGCTCGAAAGCGCACGCACGGTCTACTTCATCTTCTCGAAGGCGTCGCTCATCAACGTGGTGGCCGACATGCAGAACAACCTCGCCTATCCCGAGTGGACCGAGCAGACCGAGCAGGTGAAGGACATGGAGACTTTCACGCTCGAAGCGCTCATCTACGCCAACTCGTTCAAGCGCAACATCTCGACCATCATGGGTATCGAGGACGTGTTCATGATTCGCCTGGGCGACGACGGCCGTCCTACGAACCAGCTGCAAGTGGCCTTCGCCAAGAAGGTCTCCAAGGAGACCACCTCGCCGGCCCGTAACAAGATTCCGGCCGAGTCCGACAGCCGCTTCGACCTCAAACCGTTCGTCTGGCATCACATCGCCGTGACGTTCGACCACGGTACCGTCGGCGTCTACATCGACGGCAAGCTGAAAGAGTCGTCCAAGGCGACGGTGGCGGCTACGGACGGAACCCCCGTGACTATCGACCGCGTCGATTTCGCTATTCCCCACTCCGACGAGACCGACGGCAAGCCGCGCTGCTTCTGGATCGGACACTCGTATCGTCTGGCTACCGACGGCGAGCTCTTCTACGAGCGTCGTTTCGACGGCCGCATGAGCGAGGTGCGCATCTGGAACCGTGCTCTCACGGCGCAGGAGATAGCGGCCGACAACCACTTCTACAAGGTCGACCCCGCATCGGAGGGTCTGGTGGCCTACTGGAAGTTCGACGACCGCGTACAGGGCAAGACCGTTCGCGATTACGGCGTCAACGGCTTCCACTTGAAGACCCAGACCGACGTGAACTGGGTGAACGTGGCGCTTCCCGAAGAGTAAAAACAGAACAAAATACCAACTTATTAACTTTTTAATCAACTAAAACATGAAAAAGAGATTATTTTCGATGCTTGTGGCAAGCGCATTTGCCATACTGTCGGGCTCGTTCGCTTCCTGCGACAGTTCGGACGATGTTGACAAGCAGAACACGTTGAAGGTAACCCCGGCGTCCAGCATTTCGTTCGACGCCGACGGCAACCAGGACGTCGTGCTGACTGTCGAGACCGACGCCAAGGCATGGGCTGTCGAGAAGAGCGAGTGGATTACCGCCGCACAGGAGGGTAACAAATTGAGAGTGAATGCCGAGGCCAACGTATCGGAATCGGCTCGCCCGGGTCGTATCACCATTTCGGCAGGCAACGCCGAGCCGGTGAAAATCAACGTATTGCAGGCTGGCGTACAGGCAGGTGAAATCGTGCTGAGCGTAACGCCGTCGGATGCCATCGAGTTCGAGGCCAAGGACAACACGGCTGTCGAGCTGACCGTTTCGACCAACGCCGACGAGTGGACTTACACCTATCCCGAGTCGTGGATGACGGCCGAGAAGTCGGGCAACAAGCTCACGGTCAACGCCAAGGACAACACCGGCGAGGCCAACGTGGGTCAGATTGTCATCAAGACCGGCGACGGTGAGAAGTCGGTGCGAATCGCCGTAACGCAGAAGGCCGGTTCGGACGACGTCATCACCACCGATAAGGTCAAAGGTTCGCTGTCGAGCGCCGACGAGCTCGATTTCCAGTTCGTGCACGATGCTACCGAGCCCGTGACGAAGACCCTGACCTTCACGCTCGAAAAGGCTGCTGCCGCCGACGTTCGCGTGAAGATCGTCTTCGACGCAAAGCATGTCGAGGAGTACAACTTCGACAACGGCACCGAGTACGAGGTCTTCCCCGAGGCTCTCGTTTCCGTTGCCAACGACGGTGTTCTGACCGTTCCCGCAGGCGAGACCTCCGCTGACATCGAGGTGACCGTCACCCCGAGCGCCGAGCAGCTGGCCTACGTGACCAAGTACATGATTCCCTTGCAGGCCGCTGCCGTGACGGAGAACATCACCGTCGATGCCGCTGCCGCTTATGTCGATTTCACCGTGATGCGCGCAAGCTCGAAGAAGATTCGCAACATCTGCTACTTCGAGGTCAACGACTGCAACCCGCTCAACGCCATCGAGTACATTCTCGAAGACGGCCAGCCCTTCTTCGATGCCATCGTGCTCTTCGCCGGCAACATCAACTGGGATCCCGACAAGCAGAAGGTCTACATGAATGCCAACCCCAACGTGCAGGCTCTGCTCGACAACTCCGAGGAGCTGCTCCAACCGATCCGCAAGAAGGGTATCAAGGTGCTGCTCGACATCCTGGGCAACCACGACCAGGCAGGTCTGGCCGGTCTTAGCGACATCGGTTGCGAGAAGTTCGGCCGCGAGCTGGCTCAGATTTGCCTCGACTACAAGCTCGACGGTATCGGCTTCGACGACGAGTATTCGCGTTACGGCGGTTCCGGCGCATGGTTCGCATCGCCCAGCTCCGCCCGTGCCGCCCGTCTCTGCTACGAGACCAAGAAGGCCATGACCGAGCTCTGCCCGTGGGAGACGTGGATGCACCTCTACTACCTGGGTTATATCCGTTCGAACATGCCTTCGGTGACCATCGACGGCGTGACGTACGAGCCGGGTACGTTCATCGACAACGTATGCGCCGACTACGGCGGTGCGGCGGCTCCGGTCAAAGGTATGGATCTCAGCTGCTGCGCAGGTAACTCCATTCAGCTCAACTACGGCTGGGGCATATCCGAGAGCGATGCCAAGACCATTATGGACAACGGCTACGGCTGGATCATGTGGTTCGCATTCGACCCCTCAGGAACCGGCACGGTAGCCAACAACCGCACCAGCTCCTTGCAGCAGTTCCGCAACATGGCCAAGGGTTGCTACAATCAGACCGTCCTCGACCCGAAGAACGTCTACAACAAGCTCGGCGAGGGTCGCTACGATGCTACTCCGCACCCCATCAACTAAAACCATGTCCGACGCCTTTGCGCATCCCGGTTTCGGCCGGGATGCCGGGCGGGCGGATGAAACCGCAGCCGGAGCGATTCCGGGTGCAATGAACATTTCCCAAAAAACCTAAGAAACATGAAAATTTCGAAATTATTACTTTTCGCGGCGGCTGCGCTCGTCATGGGCACCGCTTGCAGCGATGACGACCCCGTGAATCCCACCAAACCCAAGGAGGATGCTATATCGCTCACGCCGGCCGAGGCTACCGTCGGCAGCAAGGGCGGCAAGGTCTCGACCATGGTGACCAGCTCCGGCAAATGGACGCTCTCCGACGAGCAGAACGCCTACGTGCTCCCCGCAGTGAACGAGGGTGCCGACGGCGACATCGTGGAGTTCACCGTGCAGCCCAACGACAAGGAGGAGGAGCAGGTGTTCACCTACACCTTCACCTGCGGCGAGAAGCAGGCTCCGTTCAAGATTACGCTCGCCAAGAAGGCTTCGCAGAAAGAGGATGAGTTGGAGCTCATCTACACCGAGGGCTCGAACCTGCTTCCCACCGAGGGCGGCCAGGTGAAGGTGCTCGTAACCAGCTCCGGCGAGTGGACGCTCGAAGGCTCCTACGGTTTCGTTCACCCCTCCGCAACCAGCGGTGAGGACGGTGCCGAGGTCGTCTTCGACGTGGACGCCAACGAAGACTATGAGGACAAGACCGCCGACTATCTCTTCAAGATGGGCACCAAGGAGGTTGCGTTCCAGATTGTCGTGGCGGCTGCCATTCCCGAGATGATCGAGATTACCTCGAATCCCGAGATGCGTCTCTCCTACTTGAAGCAGGATCGTCTGGCCGTAACGCTCAACACCGATGTCAACTACCGCGACCTGACGGCCGAAATCGTGTCGGATGTCGAGGGCTGGCTCGCATACTCCATCGCACGTCCCACCGAGGGCGGTGCCGAGACCGACGTGACGGCCTACTTCACCATGGCCGAGAACGATGGCGAGACCGCCCGCGAGGCAACCGTGACTATCAAGGGTGTGAAGACCGGCGAGGCTTCGTTCAAGGTCATTCAGCTTCCCCAGTCGAAGATCGAGCCCGAGAAGACGGCTTACTTCCTCGGCGTAGAGTCGCAGTCGATAGCTATTCCCGTGACGGCCAACGTCGAGTTCGACGTGACTGTCGGCGAGGAGGGCAACGGCTGGGTTACGTTCGTCGATTTCTCGAACAACAACCTGAACCTCACCATCTCCGAGCTGGGCGAATCGCCTGCCCGCGAGTGCACCGTAACGCTTACCGAGAAGAACCCCGCAGACAATGCCGAGCCTCTCGCGGTCAAGATTTCGATTTCGCAGAAGCCCAAGGGACTTATCGAGTGCGTGGCCGACATGCGCCATTCGCGCTGCTACTTCACCTATGTGAAGAATGCGACTCCGCTGAACAGCCTCTCCTCGGGAACCTTCGAGGCTCTGGTAAATATCCAGGAAGAGCGCACGAAGGGTACCCTGTCGACCATTATGGGTATCGAGGGCAAGTTCCTGCTCCGCATGGGCGATGCTACGCTTGACTGGAATCAGATTCAGCTGGCGACTTCGAACGGCAACTTCACCGATTCCAAGCTGAAACTGACCGAGCTCAACCGCTGGTATCACATCGCCGTAACGTGGAACGGCGGCATGCTCTACTTCTTCATCGACGGCGAACGCGTTTACGACGACTATTCGTACTATACCTTCTCGCCGACGCTCAGCGTCGCCTACGGCGGTTACGAGTCCGAATGGAACCGCGCCTTCTGGATCGGTTACGCATACAATGCCGAGCGTTACTGGCCCGGTTACATGTCGGAGGTCCGTATCTGGAACCGCGCTCTCAGCAAGGAGGAAATCAATGCCGAGAACCACTTCTATCAGGTAGACCCCGAATCGGAAGGTCTGGTCGGCTACTGGAAGCTCAACGGCCCCGGACAGCCGGGCAAGGACTTCTACGTGAAGGACTCCTCGACTTCGGGCAACGACATGCTGGGTGAAATCAACGTCCGTTCTTCGGGCAGCAACCAGGTCGGCGATACGGGTATGAACTGGGTGGAGACCAGTCTTCCTTAATCCCCGAACAAACGACTGACGTCAGCGGCCGGGCCCGAATGCCCGGCCGCTTTCGAATAGAACCTGCCCTTGCGGAAGCCTCCCGTCCCCGAGGGAGGGGCCTGCATGATGGACAATCCCCGTAACGAAACCCGAAAACCGATGAACAATCCCTTCCGATATCTGCTGCTCGTCTGCGTCATGCTGTCGGGCATCCTCCTCGGAGCCTGCTCCGACGGAGACGAACATGTAACCGACGAACCCGAACCCGAGACGCCCTATCTGACGGTCGCCCCGGCGACGTTCGATGAAACGGATGCCGACGGCGCGGTGTTGCGTGCGACCGTCGCGTCGAATAGAGCGGTCGAGGTCGAATCCTCGGCCGAGTGGTGCGAGGCGGTGCTGCTGCCCGACACCGAACGCGACAATCTCGAAATAACAGTCAGGGTAAATCCCGACGAGGAGCGCCGGCAGGCGACGGTCACGGTGCGTGCCGCCGAATGCCGCCCGGTGGAAATCGTAGTCGAACAGCGCGAACGCAAGCCCGGCCCGTTCCTCGTGGTATCGCCCGCCGAGTTCGCGGAGGTTCCCGTCGAGGGGGCGACCCTCACGGCGACGCTCGCGACGAACCGCAGCGGCGTGCAGCTCTCGTGCGACGGGAAGTGGTGCGCCGTATCCTACAATCCGACACTCGAAACAGACAACATAACGCTGACCGTCGCGCCCAATGACGGTCCGGGCCGCACGGCGATAGTGACGGTGAGCGCCGCGGAGTGCGAGCCCGTAGCGATAACCGTCGCGCAGGCCGAACGTCTCGACGACGCCTGCGAGCTGCTCGCGTTCTCGATAGAACGCAGCCTGAACCCCAATTTGAAACAGACGATCGACTTCCGGCTCGATGCGAAGACCTCCGCTCTCGACGCCATGTATCTGAAATGGATCGAGGGCGCGGAGCCCGAGATGATGATTCCCTCGTTCGAGTTCGAGGGTGCGCGCGTGACGGTCGACGGCCGCGAGATAGTCTCGGGCGAGACTTCGGTCTCGTTCGCCGACGACGTGACGCTTGTCGTCGAAGCCGCCAACGGCGACCGGAAGACGTATGAAATATCGCTCAACTGCCCGCAGATAAACCGCGAGCTGGCCGTGCTCCACATGCGCCCCTCGTCGCTCATCACGGGCAAACAGTACTACGTGCAGACTGAGGTCGAGCTCTACGACAAGACCCCGGCCTCGACCGGCGGAGGGTGGTGGAACACCGCCGAGAACGGAAAGACCATCGAGATGCGCGGACGCGGCAACTCGACGTGGGGCCTGCCCAAGAAGCCCTTCCGCATGAAGTTTCCCGAGAAGTTCAGCCCAATAGGTCTCGACCACGCCAAGGCCAAGAGCTGGGTGCTGCTGGCGCACGACATGGACAAGTCGCTAATCCGCAACCATATCGCGTTCGAGTACTCGCGTCTGCTGTTCAACAGCGCCGAGGGGTACCACGACCCTGCGGCCGTGCTCTTCACCGCGGCGTCGAAATATGTCAACGTCTACTACACGGGCGACTACTATTACAGCGACACGGGCCGCACCGAGCATCTCGAAGGCGAGTATCTGGGCGTCTACCAGATGAGCGACCAGATGGAGCGCGCCGCGGGCCGCATAGAGGTGGACAAGCTCGACGACCAGTCGCCGGCCGAGGACATAAGCGGCGGCTACATAGTCGAGACCGACATTCACGAGGGCGACCACTACTCGGCCGTGAAGCGCATAAAGATGACATACAAATACCCCAAGGACGACGAGTGCAGGCCCGAGCAGTACGACTACATCACCGACTTCATCGGCAAGGCCGAGCAGGCGCTCTACTCCTCGAACTACAAGGACCCGCAGAACGGCTGGCGCAAGTGGTTCGACGAGAAGACGCTCGCCGATTTCATCATCGTGAAGGAGCTGGCCGGCGACCTCGACGGCTACACGAGCACCTATTGCTACAAGCGCCGCGGCATCGACAAGTTCTTCTTCGGCCCCATCTGGGACTGCGACAAGGGGTGGAACAACGACAAGCGCGTACCGCACTCGCAGTACCGGCCGCTTTCGAGCCTGATGATTCACGCCGGATTCTGGATGCCCTCCTACGTCGAGAACGACTGGTTCTGGCGCTTTTGGAGCGACGAGACGTTCCGTGCGTTCGTGGCCGAACGGTGGGCCGCCCGCCGCGACGAGCTCGTCGCGTTGACCTACCGCGAGCTCGACCGCATGTCGGCCGGCATGGCGAAGGCCGTCGAGGCCAACTTCACCGTGTGGCCGTTCTACTACCAATACAGCGACGAGGCCAACATGCCGGCACGCACGTATGCCGAGGAGATTGAGCGCATACGCACGCTGACCGCCGAACGGGCCCGTCTGCTCGACGTATTGTTGCAATGACGCGTCGGCCCCGGTTCCGGCCGGGGCGACGCCTGAAAATTACCTTTTGGAACAGATTGACAATATGAATAAAACCTCCGTATCTCCCCTTCGCTGGATTCCGTCGCTCTACTTCGCGATGGGTCTTCCGTTCGTGGTTCTGAACATGGTCGCGGCTGTGATGTATAAGGATTTGGGCGTCTCGGACGCGCAGATAGCCTTTTGGACGTCGCTGATCATGTGGCCGTGGACGATAAAGTTTCTGTGGAGTCCGTTTTTGGAGCTTTTCGGCAGCAAGAAGCTCTTCGTGGTGTCGACGCAGCTCCTGAGCGGCGTGCTGTTCGGCGTGGCGGCTATGGCGCTCCACCTGCCGTCGTTCTTCGCCATCACCATTGCCCTGTTCGCCCTCGTAGCGTTCAGCGGCGCTACGCACGACATCGCGGCCGACGGCGTTTACATGTCCGAACTCTCGACTTCCGACCAGGCGAAGTACATCGGCTGGCAGGGTGCGTTCTATAACCTCGCGAAGCTGGTTGCCACGGGCGGCCTGGTGTGGCTTGCGGGGTGGCTCTTCGAGCGGTTCGCCGCTTCGGGCAGAGCTCCGATTGCCGCTTCGCAGTCGTCGTGGACGGTCGTACTGCTGATTCTTGCGGGCATCATGGCGGCGGCGGGGCTTTGGCACGTGCGGTCGCTTCCGACCGGCGGCAGTGCCGCTTCGGGCGGGCGGACGCTGGCCGACGGCTTGCAGGGCTTGCGCGAGGTCATCGTGTCGTTCTTCGCCAAGAAACATATCCGATACTACATCGCCTTCATCATCCTCTACCGCCTGGGCGAGGGCTTCGTGATGAAAATCGTGCCTCTGTTCCTCAAAACGCCGCTCGCGGAGGGCGGTCTGGGCCTCACGAACCAGCAGATAGGGCTCTACTACGGCACTTTCGGCGCCGGGGCTTTCCTGCTGGGTTCGCTGCTCGCGGGCTACTACATCGCCGGTCGCGGACTGCGTCGCACGCTCTTCACGCTGGTGTGCGTTTTCAACCTGCCGTTCGCGGTCTACGCATTGCTGGCGTGGTTCCAGCCGTCGAGCATGTGGATAGTCGGCGGAGGCATTGTGTTGGAGTATTTCGGCTACGGCTTCGGGTTCGTGGGCCTTACGCTCTTCATGATGCAGCAGGTGGCACCCGGCAAGCACCAGATGGCGCACTACGCCTTCGCGTCGGGCATCATGAACCTCTCGGTGATGGTCACGGGCATGGCGTCGGGTTATCTGAGCGACCTGCTCGGCTACCGAATATTCTTCGTCGCGGTGCTTCTGGCCACCGTTCCGGCGTTCGTGATGACGCGCCTCGTACCCTTTACCTACGATGAACAAACTAAAACGAAATAGAACTATGAGCAACCTCAAAATCATGGGAGAAGCACTCCCCGCCATGCCGTGGGAGGAGCGTCCCGCGGGCTACAAACACATCATGTGGCGCTATTCGGCCAATCCGATTATCGAGCGCGACCAGCTTTCGACCTCGAACTCGATTTTTAACTCGGCCGTCGTGCCTTTCAAGAAGGGCAAGTACAACTACGCCGGCGTCTTCCGCTGCGACGACACTAACATCCGCATGCGTCTGCACGTTGGCTTCTCGGTCGACGGCCTTGCGTGGGACATCGCCGAGGAGGACGTGCGCTTCGAGGGCGCCGACCCCGAGGTCGGCGCATGGGTCTACGGCTACGATCCGCGCGTGGTGAAGCTCGGCGACCGCTACTACGTCACGTGGTGCAACGGCTACCAGGGCGAGCCTACGATAGGCATCGCGTGGACTGTCGACTTCGAGACGTTCCACCAGCTGGAAAACGCCTTTCTGCCCTACAACCGCAACGGCGTTCTGTTCCCTCGCAAGATAGGGGAACGCTATGCCATGCTGTCGCGTCCGAGCGACCGCGGGCATACGCCGTTCGGCGACATCTACTACTCCGAATCGCCCGACATGGAGTTCTGGGGCCGCCACCGGCTGGTGATGAAGCCCGCGCCGTTCGAGAAGAGCGCCTGGCAGTGCACCAAGGTCGGCGCGGGCCCCGTACCCATCGAGACGTCGGAGGGATGGCTGCTTATCTACCACGGCGTGCATCAGACCTGCAACGGCTTCAACTACTCGTTCGGTGCTGCGCTGCTGGACCTCGACGAGCCGTGGAGAGTCATCGCCCGCACGGGCGCCTACCTGCTCGCGCCGCGCGAAATCTACGAGTGCATGGGCGACGTTCCGAACGTGACATTCCCCTGTGCGACGCTCCACGACCCTGCGACGGGTCGTCTGGCCGTCTACTACGGCTGCGCCGATACGGTGACGGGCCTTGCGTTCGGCTACATCCCCGAAATCATCGAGTTCACGAAGAAAACCAACATACTCTGAGACCATGTACAGCTACGACAAACGCATAGTAGTGACGTTGGACGCCGGGGGCACTAACTTCGTGTTCGGTGCCATGCAGGCCAACGAATTCATCGTCGAGCCTCTGACCGTTCCGTCGAACGCCCACGATTTGGACCTCTGTCTTCGGACGATGGTCGATGGTTTCCGGCAGATTATCGGCCGTCTCGACGAGCAGCCCGCGGCCATCTCGTTCGCCTTTCCCGGTCCTGCCGACTATCCGAACGGCATCATCGGGGGCTACCTTCCGAACTTCCCGTCGTTCCGCGACGGCGTGGCGCTGGGGCCGTTCCTCGAAATGACGTTCGGCATCCCCGTTTTCATCAACAACGACGGGGACCTGTTCGCCTACGGCGAGGCGCTGGGCGGCGCCCTTCCCGAGGTGAACGCCCGACTCGAAAAGGCCGGCAGCCCGAAGCGGTATCATAACCTGCTGGGCTACACGTTCGGCACGGGCTTCGGCGTGGGCATGGTCGTCGACGGACGGCTGAACCGCGGCGACAACTCGTGCGTCGAGACCTTCTGCCTGCGCCACAAGAAGATGCCCGAGGTGATCGTCGAGGAGGGCGTTGCCGTTCGTGCCGTGAAGCGCGTGTACGGAGAACTCACGGGCAATCCCGACCACGGATTGGAGCCGAAGGATATCTGCGAAATCGCCGACGGAAAGCGCGCGGGCGATCGCGAGGCCGCCAAGGCCGCATTCGCCGAGCTGGGCGAGATTGCGGGCGACGCGATGGCTACGGCCGTAACGCTCACCGACGGTCTTATCGTTATCGGCGGCGGCATCACGGCGGCCCGCAAGTACATCATGCCGGCACTGCTCGGGGAGCTTCGGTCGAAGATGCGAACCCTCGGCGGCGACGAGCTCGACCGTGTGCAGATGAAGGTCTACGACCTGGACGACGAAGCCGAGTTCGCGGCGTTCGCGCGCGGCGAGATGCGGCCGTTGCAGGTCTACGGCTCCGACCGCTACGTAGCCTACGACCCGCAGAAGCGTGTGGGCGTTACGATTTCGAAGCTGGGAGCCAGCCGGGCTATTTCGGTGGGGGCCTACGCTTTCGCACTCTCGATGTTGGACAAAAACGAAAACAAGCAATGAAACCGTTCAGATTTACTCCGATTCTCAAATCTCTGATTTGGGGCGGCGACAAGATAGCGCCCTACAAAGGTATCGCCACCGACCAGCCGAACATCGGCGAGAGTTGGGAGCTTTCGGGCGTCGCAGGCGACGAGTCGGTCGTCGCCGATGGCGAGTACGCCGGCCGCACGCTTCCGCAGCTTATCGCCGAACTCAAAGAAGAGCTGGTAGGCCGTAAGGTCTACGAACGCTTCGGCACCGAATTTCCGCTGCTCGTCAAGTTCATCGACGCGCGCGACGACCTCTCGATTCAGGTGCACCCGAACGACGCTCTGTCGCAGATGCGCCACGGCAAGCATGGCAAGACCGAGATGTGGTACGTGGTGGGAGCCGACGAGGGTGCGCACCTCAAATCGGGCTTCACGCAGCGGATCACTCCCGAGGAGTACGAGCGTCGCGTGGCGGACAACACCCTCACGGAGGTGTTGTGCGACTACGCCGTTCGGCCGGGCGACCTCTTCTTCCTGCCGGCAGGCCGCGTGCACGCCATCTGCGCGGGGTCGTTCGTGGCCGAGATCCAGCAGACCTCGGACGTGACCTACCGCATCTACGACTACGGTCGTCTGGGCAAGGACGGGCGGCCCCGCGAGCTCCATACGGAGCTTGCCAAGGATGCCATCGACTACGCGGTGCAGCAGGATTACAGGTCGCACTACGAGGCACGCAGAAACGTCGAGACGGAGCTTGTGGCGTGCCCCTACTTCGTAACGTCGCTCTACGACCTCGACGAGCCGGTCGAAAAGGAGATTGCTGCCTTCGACTCGTTCCTCGTGGTGATGTGTCTTGCGGGCAGCGGCCGTCTCGTGGACGACAAGGGCTGCGAGACCCCCATCCGTCAGGGCGAAACACTGCTCGTGCCGGCCTCGACGCGCCGCGTCAGGTTCGTGCCCGACTCGGAGATGAAACTCATGACAAGCCGTCTGTGACCATGCGAAGAGGAGCAGTCATACTTATCGCGCTGATGCTTTCGGGCCTTTGCCATGCGCAGCGGCCGGTCGATTGCGTCGACCCGTTCATCGGTACTACCAACTTCGGCACCTGCAACCCCGGCGCCGTCTGCCCCCACGGCATGATGGCCGTCGTGCCGTTCAACGTCATGGGCTCCGCCGCCAACCGCTACGACAAGGACGCGCGCTGGTGGTCGACGCCCTACGAGCGCACCAATTCGTTCTTCACGGGCTTCGCCCACGGAGCCCTGAGCGGCGTGGGCTGCCCCGAGATGGGAGCGCTGCTCACCATAGCCACCACCGGGCCGCTGACGGTCGATTACAAGGAGTACGGCACGTCCTACACCGACGAAACCGCGTCGCCGGGCTACTACGCCGCTACGCTCTCCAAATACGGCATCCGCGCCGAAGCCACCGCCACGCCTCGCACGTCGGTCGAGCGCTACACCTTTCCCGGCGGCAAGGGCCATATATTATTGAATCTCGGCGAGGGGCTCACCAACGAGAGCGGTGCGACGGTTCGGCGCGTGAGCGCCACCGAAATCGAGGGCTCGAAGCTGCTGGGCACGTTCTGCTACAATCCCCAGAAGGTTTTCCCCGTCTACTTCGTCCTGCGCGTCTCGAAGAAGCCCTCGCAGTCGGGCTACTGGAAGAAGCAGCGCCCCATGACGGGCGTCGAGGCCGAGTGGACCCCCGACAACGGCAAATATAAGCTCTATACGGAGTACGGCCGCGAGCTCTCGGGCGACGACGTGGGCTACTGGTTCTCGTTCGACGACTTGCAGGCCGGCGAGCAGGTCGAGGTGCGCATGGGCATCTCCTACGTCTCGACCGAGAACGCCCGCCGCAACCTCGATGCCGAGCAGCCGGACGGCGCGACGTTCGACAGCATCCGCCAAAAGGCTCGCAGCCAGTGGAACGACGACCTCTCGCGCATCCGCGTCGAGGGCGGCACCGAGGAGCAGCGGACAGTCTTCTACACGGCGCTCTACCACACGCTGATCCACCCCAACCTGCTGAGCGACACCAACGGCGAATACCCGCTTATGGAGCGCTCGGGCGAGACGGGCGTCACCGACGGCGACCGCTACACGGTCTTCTCGCTTTGGGACACCTACCGCAACGTCCACCAGCTCCTGACGCTCGTTTACCCCGAACGGCAGCTCGATATGGTGCGTTCGATGGTCGACATGTCGCGCGAGTGGGGCTGGCTGCCCAAGTGGGAGCTCTACGGCCGCGAGACCTTCACCATGGAGGGCGATCCGGCCGTTCCCGTCCTCGTCGACACGTGGCGCAAGGGGCTGCGCGACTTCGACATCGACGCCGCCTACGCGGCCATGAAGCGCTCGGCCACCGCACCCGGCGACCGCAACCCCATGCGGCCCGACATAGACCCCTACGTCGAGCGGGGCTATATTCCGCTGGGCTTCTTCGCCGCCGACGCTTCGGGCGACAACTCGGTGTCGCATGCGCTCGAATACTACGTCGCCGATGCCGCGCTGGCTTGGCTGGCCGAGGAGCGGGGCGAGCGGGAGTTCGCCGCCGAGCTGCGCCGCCGCGCCGCCGGGTGGAAGCACTATTACAGTCCCGAATCCGGCACCTTGCGGCCGCGCAATCCCGACGGGACGTTCCTTGCTCCATTCGATCCGCGTCAGGGCGAGAATTTCGAGGCCGTGCCGGGCTTCCACGAGGGTTCGGCATGGAACTACACCTTCTTCGTGCCGCACGACGTCGAGGGGCTGGCTGCCGCGATGGGCGGACGCCGCAAGTTCGTCGACAAACTCCAAAAAGTCTTCGACGAGGGCCTCTACGACCCCGCCAACGAGCCCGACATCGCCTATGCCTACCTTTTCAGCCGCTTCCGCGGCGAGGAGTGGCGCACGCAGAAAGAGGTCGCGCGCCTGCTGGGCGAGCACTTCACGCACTCGGCCGACGGCATCCCGGGCAACGACGACACGGGCACCATGTCCGCTTGGGCCGTCTTCTCGATGCTGGGCTTCTATCCCGACTGCCCCGGCGAGCCGTATTATACGCTTACGGCACCGACTTTCGACCGGGCCGAGATCGACACCCCGCAGGGCACGCTGACCATAGAGCGCCGCGGAGAGGGACCCTACGTCCGCCGCATGACCCTCGGCGGCAAGCCCTTGACCGAATACCGCATCGCGCACGACGAGCTGCTCAGCGGAAAAAAACTTACCTTTGAACTCAAAACCGACAAATAACATGAACCTGAAACAACTGCTTATCGGCTCGGCGCTTCTGCTCTCGGCGGCCTGCGCGCACTCGGTCTCCGAGGTCGACCTTACCTGCTTCGTCGACCCCAAAATCGGCACGGGCGGCCACGGCCACGTCTTCGTCGGGGCCAACGTGCCGTTCGGCATGGTCCAGCTCGGCCCTACGAGTCTGCCCCAGACCTGGGACTGGTGCTCGGGCTACCACGACTCCGACTCGACGGTCATCGGCTTCTCGCATACGCATCTGAGTGGCACGGGCATCGGCGACCTGTTCGACATTACGCTCATGCCCGTGGTGGGCGAGGTGACCTATGCCCGCGGCACGGAGGATGACCCCGCGTCGGGGCTCTGGTCCTACGCCGACCGTTCGCGCGAGGTCGCGCGGCCGGGCTACTACTCCGTGCCGCTGACGCGTTATAACGTTTTAGCCGAGCTCACGGCCACCGCACGCGTGGGCCTGCACCGCTACACGTTCCACCAAGAGGACAATGCCGCCGTGGTCTTCGACCTCGAAAACGGGGGTTGCTGGGACAAGGCCACCGACGCCCGCCTCGAAGCCGTCGGCGACCGCCGCATCGAGGGCTGGCGCCACTCCACGGGCTGGGCCAAGGAGCAGCGGGTCTACTTCGTGGCGGAGTTCTCGAAGCCTTTCGAGCGGTTCGAGACCGTCGGCGACCGCTACGCGCGGGCTTCGTTCGCGACCTCGGAGAACGAGGCCGTGCTCGTGAAGGTAGCTCTGTCGCCCGTGAGCATCGAGGGTGCGCGCGCCAATCTTGCGGCCGAGCTTCCCGGCTGGGACTTCGACGCCGTGGCAGAGGCTGCCGACAAGGCATGGAACGCCGAACTCTCGAAAATTCGGATCGAGACCGCAGACGAGACGGCGCGCACCATCTTCTACACGTCGCTCTATCACTCGATGATTGCCCCGGTCACGTTCTGCGATGCGGACGGTTCGTACCGCGGCGCCGACGGCCAGGTGCACGCCGCCCCGGGGCATGCGACCTACTCGGTTTTCTCGTTGTGGGACACCTACCGGGCCAAGATGCCGCTGCTGACCCTCACGCAGCCCGAGCGCATGACCGACATCGTCAACACGATGCTCTCGATCGCCGACGAGCAGGGTCGCCTTCCGGTGTGGCATCTGTGGGGCTGCGAGACCGACTGCATGGTGGGCAATCCGGGCATCGTCGTCGTAGCCGATGCCATCGTGAAGAACCTGCCCGGCATCGACCGCGGGCGGGCGTTCGAGGCGATCCGCCGAACGGCCATGAACCCCGGCCGCGGCGGTGACCTGAGAATGAAATACGGTTACATCCCCTGCGACCTCTTCACCGAGGCCGTGGCTTACGACATGGAGTACGCCGTGGCCGACGGCGCCGCGGCCCGTGCCGCCGAAGCGCTCGGCAAAACGGCCGATGCGAAGTATTTCACCGACCGCAGCCGCTCCTACCGCAACTATTTCGATCCGCAGACGGGCTTCATCCGGGGCCGCGACAGCCGCGGACGGTGGCGCACGCCGTTCAACCCCTTCTCGTCGGAGCACCGCGCCGACGACTACTGCGAGGGCAACGCATGGCAGTATACGTGGCTGGCGCCGCACGACGTGCGGGGCTTGCAGGAGTGCTTCGGCTCGCGCGGGCGGATGCTCGAAAAGCTCGATTCGCTCTTCACCGTAAGCTCCGTCATCGAGGGGGCCGAGACCTCGCCCGACATCTCGGGCATGATCGGCCAGTATGCCCACGGCAACGAACCCTCGCACGCCACGCTCTACCTCTATACCATGCTCGGGCAGCCGTGGAAGACGGCCGACCGCGTGCGCGAGGTGCTCGCGACGCTCTACCACGCCGCGCCCGACGGACTGTCGGGCAACGAGGATGTGGGCCAGATGTCGGCGTGGTACGTCCTCTCGTCGCTGGGCATGTACGAGGCCGAACCCGCCGGCGGCCGCTACTGGTTCGGGTCGCCGCTGTTCGACCGGGCCGAGCTGCAAGTCCCGGGCGGCACGTTCCGCATCGTCGCCGAGAACAATTCGGCTGAAAACAAATACATACAACGCGTATGGCTCGACGGACGGCCCTATACCAAACCCCATATCGCCCATGCCGACATCATGCGCGGCGGCGAGCTGCGCTTCGAGATGGGCGCCGAGCCCCGGGTGTGGTACTGCGCCGACGAGCCGGCTGCGTATGCCGATCAACGGCCGGCGCCCGAAAAGCGGCTCTTCGTCTCCGAGGCCGTCGAAGCCGAAATCGAACGCGTGTGCGGTCTGCTGACCAACGAGCGCCTGCGCTGGATGTTCGCCAACTGCTTCCCCAACACGCTCGACACGACGGTGCACTACCGCGAGGACGCCGAGGGCAACCCCGACACCTACGTCTACACGGGCGACATCCCGGCCATGTGGCTGCGCGATTCGGGGGCTCAGGTGTGGCCCTACGTGCAGCTGTGCACCGCCGACCCGGCCTTGCAGAAGATGATTGCCGGCGTCATCCGCCGTCAGTTCCGGCTGATCGGCATCGACCCCTACGCCAATGCCTTCAACGACGGCCCCACGGGTGCGGGCGAGGATGTCGGCTACCCGGGCAACCGGCAGTCGCCGTGGGTCTTCGAGCGCAAGTGGGAGATCGACTCCCACTGCTATCCCATACGGCTGGCGCACCGTTACTGGAAGACCACGGGCGACGCGTCGGTATTCGACGCCGAGTGGGTCGGGGCCATGCGCGCCATCCTCGCCACGCTGCGCGAGCAGCAGATGAAGGATGGCCCGGGCGACTACATCTTCCTGCGCCGCACCGACCGCCAGTTAGACACCCGCTGCCACGTGGGGCGCGGCAATCCGGTGAAGCCCGTGGGGCTTATCGCCTCGGCGTTCCGCCCCTCGGACGACGCCACGACCTTCGGATTCCTCATCCCGTCGAACTTTATGGCCGTCACGTCGCTGCGCAAGGCCGCAGAGATTCTCGCGGAGGTGAACGGCGAAACGGCTCTTGCGGCCGAGTGCACGACGCTGGCCGACGAGGTGGCCGCGGCGTTGCGTGAATACGCCGTCGTCGAGCATCCCGACTACGGGAAGATCTATGCGTTCGAGGTCGACGGCTTCGGCAGCGTGCAGCTTATGGACGACGCCAACGTGCCGTCGCTGCTGGCCATGGCCTACCTTGGCGACGTCGACCGCCGCGACCCCGTCTATGAGAACACCCGCCGCTTCGTGTGGAGCGCGAACAACCCCTACTTCTGGCGCGGTGCGGCGGGCGAAGGCATCGGCGGTCCGCATATCGGCGTTGAGATGATTTGGCCCATGAGCATCATGATGCGGGCCTTCACCTCGACCGACGACGCCGAAATCCGCGACTGCCTCATGGCCCTGATGACCACCGACGCCGGCACGGGATTCATCCACGAATCGTTCTCGCGCCACGATGCCGCCGACTTCACGCGGCCGTGGTTCGCATGGCAGAACACGCTCTTCGGCGAACTGATATTGAAACTCGTGAACGACGGAAAAACAGAACTTTTGAACTCGATAATATAATGAAGAAATACGCATTCATAATCCTCGCGGCTCTCGCCGCCGCCTGCGCCGACCGGCCCGCCGCGCCGCAGCTCCGCCCCTCGGAGTACGTCTCCACGCTCGTGGGCACCCAGTCCGACTACTCGCTCTCCACGGGCAACACCTACCCGGCCGTGGCGCTGCCGTGGGGCATGAACTTCTGGACGCCCCAGACCGGCACGATGGGCGACGGCTGGGCCTACACCTACGGCGCGCATACCATCTGCGGCTTCAAGCAGACCCACCAGCCCTCGCCGTGGATCAACGACTACGGCCAGTTCTCGCTGATGCCCGTGCGCGGTGCGGACAAAATAGACGAAAATAGCCGCCGCAGCTGGTTCTCGCACCAGTCCGAGGAGGCGCGTCCCTACTATTATAAGGTCTACCTCGCCGACCCCGACGTGCGGGTGGAGATTGCGCCGACCGACCGTGCGGCCGTCATGCGCTTCACCTTCCCCGAGAGCGACGAGTCGGGCGTGGTCATCGACGCATTCGACCGCGGGTCGCGCATCGAGGTCCTGCCCGACAGCCGTACGGTCGTGGGCTACACCACGCGCAACAGCGGCGGCGTGCCCGACAACTTCCGCAACTGGTTCGTCGTCCGGTTCGACCGGCCGTTCGATTCGTTCCGCACCTTCGACGGCACGCGCGAGACCAAGGGGCTGGCCGTCGAGAGCGGCCATGCCTTGGCGGCGGTCTATTTCGCCACGCGCCGCGGCGAGCAGGTGACCGCGCGCGTCGCCTCGTCGTTCATCTCGCCCGAACAGGCCCTGCGCAACCTCGAAACCGAGCTGGGCGACGACGACTTCGACGCCGTGAAGAACAAGGCGCAGGCCCGCTGGGACGAGGTGCTCGGACGAATCGAGGTCGAGGGCGGTTCAGAGGAGCAGTACCGCACGTTCTACTCGTGTCTCTACCGTTCGACGCTCTTTCCGCGCAAGCTCTACGAAATCGACGCCGAGGGTGCCCCCGTCCATTACAGCCCCTACAATGGAGAGGTGTTGCCCGGCTACATGTACACCGACACGGGATTCTGGGACACCTTCCGCTCGCTGTTCCCGCTGCTGAACCTCGTTTATCCGTCGGAGAACGCCAAGATGCAGGCCGGACTGGCCAACGCCTACCGCGAGAGCGGCTTCCTGCCCGAGTGGGCGAGCCCCGGACACCGCGGCTGCATGGTGGGCAACAACTCCGCATCGGTGGTTTCGGATGCCATCCTCAAAGGGGTAACGCCCGCCGAGGATGTCGCCACGCTCTTCGAAGCGATGATGTCGGGCCGCACGAAAGTGCACCCCGAGGTCAGCTCCACGGGCCGTCTCGGACACGAATACTACAATACGCTCGGCTACGTGCCCTACGACGTCGGCATCCACGAGAATGCGGCCCGCACGCTCGAATACGCCTACGACGACTGGTGCATCGCGCAGGCGGCCCGCAAGCTCGGCCGCACCGACGATGCCGCCCTGCTCGAAAAGGCGTCGGGCAACTGGCGCAACCTCTTCGACCCCGAAACGCGCCTGATGCGCGGCCGCAACGCCGACGGGGAGTTCCAGCGGCCGTTCAGCCCCTACAAGTGGGGCGACGCCTTCACCGAGGGCAACGCATGGCACTACACGTGGTCGGTCTTCCACGACGTCGAGGGGCTGGCCGAAGCCATGGGCGGCGAAGCCCGATTCGAGAAGATGCTCGACTCGGTCTTCGTGGTGCCGCCCGTCTACGACGACAGCTACTACGGCTTCCGCATCCACGAAATCACCGAGATGCAGGTGGCCGAGATGGGCAACTACGCCCACGGCAACCAGCCCGCGCAGCACGTAATCTATCTGTACGACTACTGCGGAAAACCTCACAAGGCCCAGTGGTGGGTGCGCGAAGTGATGGACCGCCTCTACTCCGCGAAGCCCGACGGCTACTGCGGCGACGAAGACAACGGCCAGACCTCGGCGTGGTACGTCTTCTCGGCCCTCGGGTTCTATCCCGTCTGCCCCGGCGCCGACGAATATGCCGTCGGCTCGCCGCTCTTCCGCAAGGCGACCGTTCATCTCGAAAACGGCCGCGACATTGTGATCGACGCCCCCGGGAACTCGCCCGCCAACCGCTACATCCGCCGCATGAGCATCGACGGAAAGCTCCTCGACCGGCCGTTCCTCAGCTGGTCGGCGCTGCGGAACGGCGCTGCCGTCCGCTTCGACATGACGGACGAGCCTGCCGAACGATGAGCCGTCCGCTTCGTCGGGTGTAGTCCCTTATTCTCGGAATCGTGCCTCGCGGCGCGGTTCCGATTTTTTCGCCGGCGATTGTTCGGATGCGCCGGGCGGTTGGCGCTTTCGGATACTCCCGCTCGGCAATGTCCGGAAAAATTGGCCTTGCGCTCGCTTATTCGTATATTTGGCTGTCGCCTTAGATACTCCCGCTCGGTAATGTCCGGAAAAATTGGCCTTGCGCTCGCTTATTCGTACTTTGGCTTCGCCGAAGATACTCGCGTTCGGCAAAATGCAAG
>CAMWIG010000008.1 GCA_947174295.1 uncultured Alistipes sp.
CTTGCGGCCCTCCTCTTCGCTCATCACCACGTTGCCGTTCTCGTCGCGCGTGAACTCGTCGAACAAATCCTGCTCGGTCAGACGCGCACGGTACTCCTCCTCCGTTCCGAATTCGGCCGGAATCTCGAAGTTGGGCATAATCGGAGCATGGTCGATGGAGTAGCACTCCACCTGATTGCAGATGTCGACCGTGGCTGCCATGGCATCGGGGTCGCTCTCACCGAATATGGAGGCCATCTCGGCCGTGGTTTTCAGCCACTCCTGCTTGGAGTAGAGCATTCGCTTCGGGTCGTCGAGGTCTTTTCCGGTCGAAAGGCATATCAGACGGTCGTGCGCCTCGGCGTTGTCCTCGTCGACGAAGTGCACGTCGTTGGTGCAGACCATGCGCACGCCGTGCTTTTTCGCCAGTTCGCGCAGATGCTCGTTCACTTTGAGCTGCATGGGGTAGGCCTCGTGGTTCGCACGCTCGACCGTGGCCTTGTGGAGTTGCAGTTCGAGGTAGTAGTCGTCGCCGAAGACGCTCTTGTGCCAGCGAATCGACTCGTCGGCCTTCTCGAAATCGTCGGCGGTGATGGCGCGCGGCACCTCGCCGGCAAGACACGCCGAGCAGCATATCAGACCTTCGCTGTGCTTTTCGATCTCCGAGCGATCGGTTCGCGGACGCATGTAGAATCCGTCGGTCCACGCCTTGGAGACGATTTTTATCAGATTGTGGTAGCCCGTGAGGTTCTTCGCGAGCAGGATGAGGTGATATCCGCTCTGGTCGGGCTTGCCCTCCTTGTCCTGCAAACGGCGGCGTGCGACGTAGACTTCGCAGCCGATGATGGGCTTGAAGTCGGCCTTGCGGCGCAGCTCCGCGAGCTTCTGCTCCGCAGCGGCAATCTCCGCGGCAGGGTCGGCGCACTGCTCCTCTCCGCTGCGAAGTGCGGCGAGACGCGCCTCGCACTCGGCGGCTTGTCCCTTGTATTTGCCCTTGACCTTTTTTACGTAGTTATAGAACTCCTTGATGCCGAACATGTCGCCGTGATCGGTGACGGCTATGCCGGGCATGCCGTCGGCCATGGCTTTGTCGACCAGTTTCTGGATGCTCGCCTGACCGTCGAGAATCGAATATTGCGTATGTACGTGAAGATGTACGAATTGCTGCATTTCCTATGCGTTTCGGGGTTAATCGGATTACAAATATACGAATATTTATCCGTAAACGTGGCAGGAGAGTTGCAACTTTTCGATAAAAATCAGTCAACTGAAAACGCAGATGAAAGAGGAAAAACTCGTTATGATTTCGGAGTACGACTCCGTCACCGAAGCCGAAATGGCGAAGTCGCTGCTCGAAAGCGCAGGCATAGAGTCGGTAATAGGCGACGAATACATGTCGACCGTCTATCCGGCCGGAATACCGGCCCGGCTGTTCGTGCGCGAAGAGGACGCTGCGACGGCACGCGTGATGGTAGAGGCTTAGAGGCCGTTAAAACGCTCCGTTCCAGATACGCCATGCCGATTCGGCCTGAGCGCGGAACATGGTCTCGCCGTTGAGAATGTGCGCGCCGCGCTGACGTCCGTAGTCGAGGAACTGCGTGACGGGCGGATTGTAGACAAGGTCGAAGAGATAGTGCGACGGAGTGAGGAACGCATACGGCAGCATTGGAGCTTCGTCGACGGCAGGGTAGGTTCCGACGGGCGTCGCGTTGATTATCAGCCGGTATTCGTCCATAACCTCAGCCGATACTTCACCATATGTCATATTGCCGCGCACGCCGTCGCGCGAGACGAGCGCATACTCCATGCCGCGCTCGGCGAGAACGTACTGCACGGCCTGCGACGCTCCGCCCGTACCCAGCACCAGCGCCTTCGGCGACTCCGAGCCCAGAAGCTCGTCGAACGAGCGGCGGACGCCGTCGACATCGGTATTGTAGCCGATGAGCCGCTCGCCCTCGCGGCGCACGCAGTTCACGGCTCCGATATTCCGGGCATCGAACGACATGTCGGAGAGATAGGGTATTATCTCGCGTTTGTAGGGTATGGTGACATTGAAACCGCACAGGTCGGGATGCCCGGCGAGCAGTGTGCGCACGTCGTCGATATTCGGCAGTTCGAAGAGCGAATAGGTGCAGTCGGCGACGGATTCGCGCTCGAACTTGGCGGTGAAGTAGCGCTGCGAAGCGGAGTGGCCGAGCGTGCGGCCTATCAAACCGAATTCTCTCATATCACAATACGTAGCCTATCAGCACGAACGACCCCACGAGCAGCACCGTAAAGGCTATTGCCAGCAGGTTGAAATATTTGTCGATGAAGCTCTTGATAGGCTCTCCGAACTTCCAGATAAGGGCCGAAATCAGGAAAAACCGCATGCCGCGCGAAACTACGGACGCGAAGATGAACATCGCGAAGTCGATATGGAACAGACCTCCCGTAATCGTGAAGAGCTTGTAGGGCAGCGGCGTGAAGCCGGCAGTGAAGACAATCCAGAAATTATACTTGTCGTACAGTTCGCCGACTCTCTCGAAGCTCTCGACAGAGAAGACATGGCGGAAGAAGAAGTCGGCTATCGCCGTATATTCGCCTGCGGCGTTCTGCCAGAGGAAGTAGCCTATGGAGTATCCGGCCACGGCTCCGACGATGGAACCGGCGGTGCATATCGCCGCATAGCGGAACGAACGCGCAGTGGCGCCCAGACACAGTGCTATGAGCAGTACGTCGGGCGGTATCGGGAAGAAACTCGACTCGGCGAATGCGAACAGGAAAAGGGCCAGCCAGCCCCAGCGCGATGTGCCCCATGAGAGCATCCAATCATACAGACGTTTGACGATATTCATTTTCCGGCTTCATTTTTAAACGCCGAGTGCCGGGGCTGCACGTTCGGGACGATGCTTCGTCCGGCATATTCGGCCGCAACACCTCGGCGCAGGCGTATCGGCTGCGAAGATACGAATAAGTGAGCGCAATGCCAAATTTATTTGAGCATCGCCGAGCTTATCCGAATATGTCGGGCAGGAATACGAAGTGCGCATCCCATCGTTCGCGGCGGTCAGACGGTGTGGTCGGACTTCACGGCGCGGATGAACGATATGGTATCGTGCAGGGTCTCTTCGAAGCGGTCGAAATCCTCCTTGTAAAGGAATATCTTGCTGCGGACGTATCCACTGTCGTCGAGATTCTTGCGGCTCTCGCTTATGGTAAGGTAGTAGTCGCCGTCGCGCGTGGACTTTACGTCGAAGAAGTAGGTGCGGTGGCCGGCCTTGAAGGATTTCGCTGTGATTTCGTCGTTACGCTGCACGGCATCGTCGCGACGGGTGTCGTTTTTCAACATTTTGATACGGTGTTTGGTTTTCCGCATCGAAATTACACAATAAATACCGAATATACAAATTTACACGCATCTATTTTTCTCCTGCCGTTCCGCGCAGCATCGGCTCGGCCTCGTCGGGCCAATTTCGCAGAATCGCCGCAGCGCGTCCGTACCAATGTTCGTCGGCGGCATTCACCACGCGATAGAACTCCGTCGTCGAGAAGAGCTTCTGGGCGAGCAGCGCCTTGATATGCAGTGCTATCAGATTCTTCGATTCGAGCAGCCCCGCGATGTCGCGCATCGCTCCGCGCTCTTCGCCCAAGGCCGCCAGCTCCTCGAACATATCTTCGCCGACGGAGAACGATTCGGCGAAACGCTCGAAATCGGGATACGATGCCGCGAGCTCCGGCCGGCGGGCATCCAGATAGCGCACTGCGTATTCGCGTATGACGCCGCGTTTGACGAGCTCCATCATGTAGTCGGAGACGCCGAGAGTGTCGAGTCCGACGATTTCGTCGGGCCGGATGCCGCCTCCGCCATAGACGGGACGCCGATAGATTTTCGTATGAAACACCGTGCTGTCCGACTGCTCGGGCTCGACATCGGCGGCAAAGCGGCGACGATGTGCGGCGTAGTACTCGGCAGCATGTCCGTTCTCGTATGGCCGCTGTATGATACGCCCCGAAGGCGTGCGGTAGCGAGCTACCGTTATTCGCATGGCCGAACCGTCGGCCAGCGGAACCTGCCGCTGCACCAGTCCCTTGCCGAAACTCGGACGGCCGATGACGACCGCACGGTCCCAGTCCTGCAACGCTCCGGCGACGATTTCGCTCGCCGAAGCCGAACTTTCGTCAATCATGACTACGACCCGGCCGCCGGTGAACCGCCGCCCCCCGCGAGCCGTGAAGGCGTGCGGTTCGACGGCTCGTCCCTCGGTGCTTACCACCACGCGGTCGCGCGGCAGGAAGAACCCTCCGATTTCGATGGCCGCATCGAGCAGTCCGCCGCCGTTGCCGCGCAGGTCGAGCACAAGCGACTCCATGCCGTCGTGTTTCAGACGGTCGAATGCTTCTACGAACTCATCGTATGTCGTGCGACCGAAGCGGTCGATTTTGACATATCCGACTCCGTCGTCGACGTATGCCGCCGACACGGTGTTCATCGGTATGTTGTCGCGCGTGATGCGGAAGTGCAGAGGGCGCTCCTCGCCGCGGCGGACGATGCCGACTTCGATGACCGAACCACGCGGGCCGCGCAGGTATTTCGGTACGTCGCGCATGCCTATTCCGACGGCCGGCAGGGTATCTATCGCGACTATGCGGTCGTTGGGCTTGACGCCAACGGCTTCGGCCGGTCCTCCGACAATCGTATTGACGACGATTATCGTGTCGCGCAGCACGTTGAATTCGACGCCTATGCCGCTGAACTCGCCGTCGATGCTCTCGCGGGCGTCTTCGGTCTGCTCGGCATCGAGATATGCCGAGTGGGGGTCGAGTTCCAGTAGCATTTCGCGAATGGCCTTTTCGACCAGCGGCTTCATGTCCACCTCGTCTACATACATGTTGTCGAGAAGACGGTACACCTGATTGAGCTTGCGCAGCTGCAACATGGCGTCGTTGTCCGCCGGCGACTGGGCGGCACAAACCGCGACGGTCATCGAAAAGATGACCGTCGCGATGAAATATCCTATCTGCCTGCGGCGCATGGTCAGTTCAGATTGTCGGCGAGTTCGTCGAACGGTACGCTCGTCTGTTCGCCCGTGCGCATGTTCTTGACGGCGGCAGTGCGATTCGCGATTTCATCCGAGCCGATTATTACGACATAGGGTATTGCACGGCGGTTGGCATACTCCATCTGCTTCTTCATCTTGCCGCAGTCGGGGTAGATTTCGGACGCTATGCCCTTGTCGCGCAGGGTGTTCAGCAATGCGAGCGACGTCATCTGCTCCTCCTCGCCGAGATTGACGAACAGAACCTTCGTAGAGTAGTCGACCTCCTCGGGGAAGAGGTCGAGACCCACCATGACGTCGTAGATGCGGTCGGCACCGAACGAGATTCCCACGCCCGACGTGTTGGGCATGCCGAAGATGCCGGTCAGGTCGTCGTAACGACCGCCGCCGCAAATCGAGCCTATGGCGAAATCGTTGGCCTTGACCTCGAATATCGCACCCGTGTAGTAGTTCAGACCGCGAGCCAGCGAGAGGTCGAGCTCGATATCGAGACCTATTCCGAGACGTTCGACGCAGTCGAAGATGGTGCGCATCTCCTCGATGCCCTTCATGCCGGTTTCGGAAGAACCTATAACCTCCTGCAATCGGCCGAGCTTCTGTGTGTTGCTGCCGCTGAGTTCGAGTATCGGTTGAAGCTTTGCGACAGCCTCCTCGCCGATTCCCCGTTCGAGCAGCTCGGCCTTCACGTTGCCGATGCCGATTTTTTCGAGCTTGTCGATTGCCACGGTGATGTCGATCATCTTGTCGGCATGGCCTATGGTTTCGGCGATGCCGTAGAGAATCTTGCGGTTGTTCATTTTAAGCGTCACGCCTATGCGCAGCGCGCGGAACACGCGCTCGACGATGCCGACCAGCTCCACTTCGTTGAGCAGCGAGCGCGAGCCGATGATGTCGACGTCGCACTGGTAGAACTCGCGGTAGCGCCCCTTCTGCGGCCGGTCGGCACGCCATACGGGTTGAATCTGGTAGCGTTTGAACGGGAATACAATGTCGTTCTGGTGCTGCACCACGTAGCGCGCGAACGGCACGGTGAGGTCGTAGCGGAGACCCTTCTCGCAGATTTTCGAGGCCGAGTGCAGCTCTGCGTCGGAGAGCCCGGCGGCATAGTCGCCCGAATTGAGAATCTTGAAGAGGAGTTTGTCGCCCTCGTCGCCGTACTTGCCGAGCAGGGTCGAGAGGTTCTCCATGGAGGGGGTCTCCAACGGAGCGAATCCGTAGGTGCGGAACACGCTCTTGACCGTATCGAAGATATATCCGCGGCGCATCATCTCCGCAGGGGAGAAGTCGCGCGTACCCTTTGGTATCGAAGGTTTCTGTGCCATATGCTTATTCCATTAACTTTCTGTATTTCACGCGGTGCGGGGTCGTGTCGCCTCCCTGCGCCTTCTTCCATGCTTCGTACTCGCTGTACGAGCCCTCGTAGAAGACCACCTGCGAGTCGCCCTCGAACGAGAGGATGTGGGTGGCGATTCGGTCGAGGAACCAGCGGTCGTGCGATATCACCACGGCGCAGCCGGCGAAGTGTTCGAGACCCTCCTCCAACGCACGCAGCGTGTTGACGTCGATGTCGTTCGTGGGCTCGTCGAGCAGCAGGACGTTGCCCTCCTCCTTCAAGGCCAGCGCCAGGTGTAGACGGTTGCGCTCGCCGCCCGAGAGCATGCCGCACTTCTTCTCCTGGTCGGCGCCGGTGAAGTTGAAGCGCGCCACGTAGGCGCGAGACGGAACCTGACGGTTGCCGAGCGTTATGAGGTCGCTGTTCTGCGAGATGACCTCGTAGACGGTCTTTTCGGGGTCGATGGACTTGTGCTGCTGGTCGACGTAGGCGAGTTTCACGGTCTGGCCGACGGTGAATGTTCCCGACGTGGGCTCTTCGAGCCCCATAATCATGCGGAACAGGGTGGTCTTTCCAGTGCCGTTCGGGCCTATGACTCCGACTATGCCCGCAGGCGGCAGCGAGAAGTTCAGCCCCTCGTAGAGCACGCGGTCGCCGAACGCCTTCTTCACGTCGTGCGCCTCGATTACGATGTCGCCGAGACGCGGGCCGTTCGGGATGAATATTTCGAGCTTCTCCTCCTTCTGCTTGGCGTCCTCGTTCATCATCTTGTCGTAGGCCGACAGACGGGCCTTCGACTTGGCGTGACGGCCCGAGGGGGACATGCGCACCCATTCCAACTCGCGTTCGAGGGTCTTGCGGCGTTTCGACTCCTGTTTCTCCTCCATTTCCAGACGCTTGGTCTTCTGTTCGAGCCATCCCGAGTAGTTGCCCTTCCAGGGTATTCCCTCGCCGCGGTCGAGTTCGAGAATCCATCCGGCGACGTTGTCGAGGAAGTAGCGGTCGTGCGTTACGGCGATGACCGTACCCTTGTACTGTTGCAGGTGTTGTTCGAGCCAGTCGATGGACTCGGCGTCGAGGTGGTTCGTAGGCTCGTCGAGCAGCAGCACGTCGGGCTGTTGCAGCAGCAGGCGGCACAGCGCGACACGGCGGCGCTCACCTCCCGACAGCACCTTGACGTTCTGGTCGGGGTCGGGGCAGCGCAGTGCGTCCATGGCGCGTTCGAGCACGCTGTCCAGCTCCCAGCCGTTGACGTGGTCGATCTGCTCGTAGAGCTCGCCCTGGCGCTCGATGAGGCGGGCCATCTCGTCGTCGGACATCGGCTCGCAGAGCTTCATGTTTATCTCTTCGTACTCTTTGAGAAGCGCTACCGTTGCGGCGCAGCCCTCCTCGACCACCTCGCGAACGGTCTTCGTGTCGTCGAGTTTGGGCTCCTGTTCCAGATAACCAACCGAATAGCCGGGCGAGAATACTACTTCGCCCTGGAAGTTCTTGTCGATGCCGGCTATAATCTTCATCAGGGTGGACTTGCCCGAGCCGTTGAGACCGATGATGCCGATTTTCGCACCGTAGAAGAACGAGAGGTAGATGTTGTTCAATACTTTTTTCTGGTTGGTGAAGGTCTTGCTGACACCCACCATCGAGAAGATGATTTTTTCGTCTGCCATATCTGTTTTTTATGATTTTCCGATTTATCCGGCAAATATACGAAAAAAAGCGATGCCGCGCAACTCCTTTTCGAAACGGTGCCGGGTGCGGGCGCATGGATGCTCGTAACGGGCGAAAGAGACAGTGCGCGCCACGAATGACGCCATATTTGCTGTACGAAGCGAAAACTCAATAAACCTTAGAGTATGAAAAGCATAAAAGGAACCAGAACCGAGCAGAATCTGCTCAAAGCATTTGCGGGCGAAAGCCAGGCACGTTCGCGCTACACGTTCTTCGCGAGCGTGGCCAAGAAGGAGGGATACGAGCAGATAGCCGGGGTATTTCTCGAAACGGCCGAGCAGGAGAAGGAGCATGCGAAGCGTTTCTTCAAGTTTCTCGAAGGCGGCGAAGCGACCATTACGGCCTCCTATCCGGCAGGACGCATCGGTTCGACGCAGGAGAATCTTCTCGCCGCGGCACAGGGCGAACGCGAGGAGTGGGATGTCCTCTATCCCGAGTTCGCCGGTGTGGCCGAAGAGGAGGGATTTCCCGAGATTGCAGCGGCCTTCCGCATGATTTCCAGCGTGGAGTCGGAGCATGAGGCCCGCTATCTGAAACTGCTGAGCCGGCTCACGGACGGCGATTTCTTCCACCGCGACGGCGAAATATGGTGGCAGTGCCGCAACTGCGGGTACGTCTGCAAGGCGGCCGACGCCCCAGAAATATGCCCCGCATGCCGGCATGCGAAGGCCTACTTCGAACCGAAAAAAGAGAACTATTGACAGACACACAGACATGAAAACGGCGGCCGGAAATCGTTCGGGATTTCCGGCCGCCGTCGTATCAAAGACCGAGCAGTTCGCGCGTATCGGAGACAAACTCCTCGTATCGCCGCCGCTGCTCGGCGGACATCGGGAGCGTATCGCCGACTTCGGGCGGAATCAGCGAATACTCGGGAGTTTTGACCCATACCGGTTCCAGCGACAGCGAATATTCGGGGCGCCCGCCGCCTCTCTTCACGACCTCTACGGAGGCAATCAGTCCGCCGTCGCTGTAACGCCACTGCTGATTGGAGACAAGATTGCCGAGCGAGTAGATTACCGCGTGCGAGCTGTCGGCCTCGAACGGCTGCACGACGTGGGGGTGACTGCCTATGACGAGGTCGACGCCGTGGCGTCGCAGAAAATCGGCCAAACGCCGCTGTTCGGCGTTTTCAACTCTTTCGTATTCGTTGCCCCAATGCACGAATTCTATCACTACATCGACCGAGTCGCGATCGACGGCCGAGAGCTCGCGCGCCATGGCGATAGTGTCGAGACGGTTCACCAGGCGGCCGACCGGCGTAGGTATGCCGTTTGTGCCGTAGGTGTGGCTGAACATGGCGAACGAAATTCCGCCGCGTTCGAAACGCAGAGGATGATTCGACCGGAAGTCGGCGCTGTCGGCGAATGCGCCCGTGTGGCGTATGCCGAGAGAGTCGAGCACGGCGACGGTAAAGGCTATGCCGCGGCTGCCGCCGTCGCAGCAGTGATTGTTGGCCGTCGCCACGGCATCTATGCCCATATCGGCCAGGGCGGAGGCTGTCTCCGCGGGGGAGCGGAAACACGGATATCCCGTGTGACCGCTACGGGCAAGAGTCGTTTCGAGATTCAGCACAGCGTAATCGGCCTGCCTGAAACGTTCGGCGACATGGCGGAATACGGGTCGAAAATCGTAACTGCCGTCGGCCGTGCGCGCTCTGGCGAGCTGCGGCTTGTGCAGCATCAGGTCGCCGGCGAAAACGAGCGTCGCCCGCCGCACCGTATCCTGCCGTTCGACGGCTTCGGGCGCCGCCGGCACGGTACGCTGCGCCACGAGGGCGACAATCGCACCCGTAACAGCTGCGAGCGCGAGCGCGACGCCGGTATCGGCTATGCGTCTCATCGTCGCTCCCTTTTCGGGAACCAGCCCTTGGCGACGCGTTCGCGCTGTTCGAACAGCTCGCCGATAGACCACAGCGACGACGCGCCCCACACGGCGAGCAGAGTCGAATACAGTATGTTCTCGACCCAAATCGACAAAGCCGTCGCGACGATGCCCATAAGCAGAAATATCCACCAGATGCGAACTCCGAAATAGTATTCGCCCTTGATGACCAGCGG
The DNA here is from genome assembly GCA_947174295.1 of uncultured Alistipes sp. Classification (GTDB taxonomy): domain Bacteria; phylum Bacteroidota; class Bacteroidia; order Bacteroidales; family Rikenellaceae; genus Alistipes. The sequence goes on from CAMWIG010000008.1 coordinate 10,140, forward strand.
ATGGAAAATGCCTATTATCAGAAAAGTCGCAATTCCGATGGCAAGTCCCGTGAGATTGTATTGAGTAAGAAATTCCAACATAGTCTTTATGATTTCGCCCGAACGGCGGCAAAGGTACTAAAAAACTGCGAATCGCGAAAATGCCCGGTCGGAAGACGGTGCCGAAGTGTATTTTAGAGCCGATCGTTTCCGAATTGCGGCGAAAAAGAGTAATTTTGGCGGAATAAAACGCCGCAATTACATGAACAGACTGTTTCATACGATACTCGCTCTTGCCTTTGCAGGATGCGCTCAGTCTAACGGAATAGACCGCGCCGCGCTCGTCGCCCGCAACAATCCTCATGCGACGGGCATCGACACGCTCGCTTCGCTCACGGTGGGCAACGGAGAGTTCGCCTTCACCGTCGACGTCACGGGGCTGCAATCCATGCCCGAAATCTATCGGGCCGGCGTCCCGCTCGGAACGCAGAGCCAGTGGGGATGGCACGAGTTCGCGAATACGGAGAGGTTCGAGCACTCGGAGACGCTTCACGACTTCGACTTCGGCCGCGGGCGTGCCGAGCCGTATTCGGTTCAATGCCGCGAGGCGGGCCGCAGGCATGATGCCGCCGAGTGGTATCGCGCGAATCCGCATCGCCTGCATCTCGGAGTCATCGGCTTCGACGGAATATCGCCCGGAAGCATCGGCGGCATCGACCAGCGGCTCGATATGTGGCGCGGAGTCGTAGAGTCGTCGTTCACGGTCGACGGCGCGCCTTATCGGGTGCGAACCTCGTGCGACCCCGAAAAGGACATGGTGGCGGCAGTGATACATACGGCATCGCGTCGCCCGGTGGCGGTGCGCTTTCCGTATCCGACCGGCGGACACTGCGACGATGCGTGCGATTGGAGCAAAGACGACCGGCATTGCACCGAGATCGTCGCCTGCGGAGACGGATGCGCGATCGTTCGCCGCACGCTCGACAAGACGACCTACTACGTCAAGTTGAGCTACACCGATGCCGCCGCCCCGGAAATGCGGGGCGCCAACGAGCTCGTGATACGCCCGACGGCCGACCGTTGGACTCTGACCGCGGAGTTCTCGCCCGAAATGCCGTCGGGGCCGGCCGACGATGCCATGGCGTCGCAACGTGCGTCCGCCGAATACTGGGAGCGCTTCTGGCTCGACGGCGCAGCCGTGGATTTCAGCCGCTGCACCGACCCTCGCGCTGCGGAGCTGGAACGCCGAACGGTGCTGTCGCAATATCTTCTGGCCGTGCAGTGCGCAGGCTCGATGCCGCCGCAGGAGACCGGGCTAACCTACAACTCGTGGTTCGGAAAGTTCCACTTGGAGATGTTGTGGTGGCACGAGGCGCAATTCGCTCTGTGGGGCCGGGAGAAGCTGCTCGCGCGGACGATGCCGTGGTATGAGACGGCGGCGGACAAGGCCCGCGAAATAGCCGCACGCCAGGGATTCGACGGCGTGCGGTGGATGAAGATGACCGATCCGTCGGGATGCGAAGCGCCGTCGAACGTAGGGTCGTTTCTCATCTGGCAGCAGCCGCACCCGATATATCTGGCCGAACTGCTCTACCGTGCCGCACCGACCGACGATACGCTCGACGCATACTACGACCTCGTGCAGCAGTCGGCGCGATTCATGGCATCGTTCGCCGAGTACGACGGCGAACGCGACCGATACGTATTGCGCGGAATCGTCCCTGCGCAGGAGACTCTGCGGGCCGCCGAGACGGTGAATCCGCCGTTCGAGCTGGCCTACTGGCGCTTCGGACTGGCCACGGCTCAGAAGTGGCGCGAGCGCAAGGGCGAACCCCGCTGCCCGGAGTGGGATGCGATAATCGACAGACTCCCGCCGCTCGCACAGCGGAACGGATTGTACCTCGCCGCCGAGTCGGCTGCCGACACCTACGAGAACGAGCGTTTCACCTCCGACCACATGGCGGTGCTCGCCGCGCTGGGCGTACTGCCGCAATCGCCGGCGGTCGACACTGCCGTCATGCGTTCGACCCTGAACTGGGTGTGCGACAATTGGAACTGGAATCGCACATGGGGATGGGACTATCCCGTGACAGCCATGTGCGCCGCACGGCTCGGCGAACCCGAGGTTGCCGTCGAGGCTCTGCTGATGAACCGGCGGACGAATACGTGGCTGCCGAACGGCCACAATTTTCAGGACGGGCGCCTGCGATGCTATCTGCCCGGCAACGGAGGAGTGCTGGCGGCCATTGCTCTGATGTGTGCGGGCTGGGACGGCTGCGAGACCGCGAATCCTGGATTTCCCGACGACGGCACGTGGGATGTCCGCTGGGAGGGGCTCCGGCCTATGCCCTGACCTGCAATCGTTAACATAAAAAACATCTACCGATATGAAAAGAGTTATTTTGACAGTAGCGTCAGCCGCGACGCTGTGGTGTCCGCTTACGGCTGCGGCGCAGGAGGTTCCCGACCGGGAGCAGGCGCTGCAAGCGATGATACGTGTCAACGACCGCTTCATGCGCAACTATTCCGATCCGACGGCCGTCATTCCGTACTACTCGCGCGGAAAGGTCTACGAATCGAACTTGTGGACGCGGGCCGTTTACTACGAAGGGCTTATGGCTCTGTATGCCATATACCCCGAGAACCGCTACTACGATTACGCCTTCCGCTGGGCCGAATACCACAAGTGGGGTATGCGCCGCGACGACACGACAACCCGCAATGCCGACAACTATTGTGCGGCGCAGACCTACATCGACCTCTACCGCCTGACGCCGCGGCCGGAGATGCTGACCAAGACCGTGGCCTGCATGAATATGCTCGTCAATACGCCGCAGGTCGACGACTGGACGTGGATAGATGCCATACAGATGGGAATGCCGGTACTCGTCAAACTCGCCGCCGTGCGCAACGATGAGCGCTATGCCGAAAAGGCGTGGCGGATGTACGAGTGGACCCGCAATACGCTGGCCGGAGGGCTATACAACGAACGCGACGGTCTGTGGTGGCGCGATGGGAGTTTCGTGCCGCCATACAAGGAGCCGAACGGCGCCAACTGCTACTGGTCGCGCGGCAACGGATGGGTTGCGGCGGCTCTGGTTCGCGTATTGGAGGAGCTGCCCGAGGATGCGCCTCACCGCGATGTCTACCTGCGCGACCTGAGGAGCATGTGCGCCGCACTGGTCGGATGCCAGCGCAAGGACGGATTCTGGAACGTGAGCCTGCACGACGAGTCGAATTTCGGAGGTCGGGAGACATCGGGTACGGCGCTGTTCGTCTATGCCATGGCATGGGGCGTCAACCGAGGCATACTCGATCGCGACGAATATCTGCCTGCGATAGCGCTGGCGTGGAACGCTATGGTGAAGGAGGCGGTGCATGACGACGGATTTCTGGGCTACGTCCAGGGCACGGGCAAGGAGCCGAAGGACGGACAGACGGTGAACCGCTCGTCGGTGCCGGATTTCGAGGAAAACTGAACCGGATGTTTCCTGCTGGCCGGTTCGGAAGTCTGCAAACTCGAATAGCGGGGGAGGGAACGGCAGCGGCGCATGCACCTTAAAAGTGCATGCGCCGCTGTTTATGCTGTACCGCAATGGCTTAGAAGCTGTACTGCGCCATGAGATTCACGCGGTTGGCGTGGTTCTTGGCACCCGACATATCCTTGCGGCTGCCGTAGAGGTACTCGCCGGCAATCTTGAAACGCGGTGTCACGTGATAGAAGATGTTGCCGAAGATGTACTGGCCCTGACGGTACTCGTTCTCGGATACGAAGCCGTTGAGTCTCTCTACGCGGGCCATCGAATAACCGCCCGAGATGGTGAGCCGGCTCGGAATGAGATTTATCTGAGCGGCAGCCTGCCAGCCCCACATGGGTGTCGTCTGCACCTTGTCGGGGTTCGAGGGATTGGGCGTAAAGTCGAGACCCATACCCTCCAAGTCCTGAATGTAGGGGGTGATGCCCTTGCCGTAGACGCCGTTGAAGAAGATGTCGAGCGCACGTCCTACACCGATTCGGCCGCTGGCCTGAACGCCCCATCCGAAGAGCGACGTATTCTTGTCGGACACCGTATTGCGCATGTACATGTTGCGCAGAACGGCCGATGCGCGGAAGTGGCTGAGACGGTTGCGTCCCCACATTACCTGCAAGTACATCGGGAAGTCGGGCATGCGCTGCGAGAGCGGCTGGTACTTTTCGTTGTAGGTCGCGCTCACCGAGGGCATCTCGGCTGCTACGCCGAAGCGCATGTGGTCGTTGAAGAAGTCGACTTCGTAGCGCAAAAGGGTGGAGAAGCGGAAGTTATAGGCATTGGGGCCCTGGAAGTCGACGGTCGTGGGCGCTGCGCCGAGGTCGCAGAACGTGGTCACGTCGCGACCGAGAGTAAAGCCCAGCAACGATACGTAGGCCGACCGAATGCGCGGAGTGTAGCTGTTTTCGCTGCCGCCGCGGAAATCGGCGTCGACGAACACGATGACGCGGCCGAGCTTGCGCGTATTGCCGATGGCTTTCAGATAGAGACGCGATGTGGTAGCGTCCATCATCAGCTTCTGACGGTCGGAGTAGTCGCGCACCATCGGGATATCGGCCGGAATGAAGTCGATGTTATTCACCGTACCGTCGAAATCGTAGCCCAGACGGAGATTGATGTAACCGCCGAGAGCCAGCGAGAAGCGGTTGTTCTTCGATGCGAAGATGAACGTCGGCTGATCTACCTGCTGGAATCCCGGACGCCACGTCTCGGAATAGTCCTGCCGGGCGTTGGCGGCCGACATGTTGCCGAGCATCGTCTGCTGGTTCTGGCAGCACGACGGCGCGACGGTCTCCTCCTGCACCGAAATCATGTAGACCACAGGGGCGTACTCGCCTTCGGTCGTACGGGCATCGTAATTCTGCGCCGATGCCGCCGTAGCGAACGACAATGCGGCAATTAAAAGTCGAAATGTTTTCATAGGCTGTTTTTGAATTGATTTTGGAACAACTTTTTTATTACTGTATCTGCTTTGTATGACAATGAGTTATTATTCAGCCTTCGAATCTCGCAAGTTGTATGCCAATCGCCGCGCACGATATTTGATTTTGCGAGAGTCGGATTTTTACGTATGTTTTATTATCTTTGCACACAATGATTTGGATAGTTTTACTCTTGATAGCGGCCGCGACGGCGGTCGATTTCGCGGCGTATCGCCGGCTCGTGAAACCGACCGTGAAGAGCGCGGCGCACAGGCATGCGCTGTTGGCCGCGATGCTGCTTGCGGACATGCTGCCGCTGATTACGACCGCCTTCTTCGCCGCGCTGCGCGACAACGATACTCCGGCGATGAAGGCAGCCATGTGGATTATGTTCGCATGGCTGCTGCTCGTGCCGCCGCGCATGATACTCTTCGCCGCATTGCTGTCGAGCCGCCGGCCGGCCGTGCGCACCGCAGGAGCGGTTGCAGCCGCAGCGTTGGCCGCGCTGCTCGTGTACGGCGCCTGCGGCTGGCGCGACATGCTGACGGTCACCCGCGTCGAGATACGCTCGGAGCGGCTGCCCGAGGCATTCGACGGATTCAGGATTGTGCAGTTCTCCGACCTGCACATCGGTTCGCTCGTGCATCCCCGGGCTGAAATGCGGCGGCTGGTGGATACCATCAATTCGCTGAATGCCGATTTGGTCGTGTTCACGGGCGACCTGGTGAACATCCGATACACGGAGCTCGACGACGAGACGATGCGTCTGCTCGGCGGCATCGAGGCCCCCGTGCTCTCCGTCACGGGAAATCACGACACCGGGATATATGTCAGGGACTCCGTCTCTCTGCCGCGGGAAGAGAACATACGGCTGCTGCTCGAACGGCAGCGCCGCATGGGATGGACGGTGCTCGACAACGAAACGGCATACATTCGCCGCGGCGGCGACTCCATAGCCGTCACAGGACTGTCGTTCGACTTGTCGCTGCGCAATGTCCGACACTCGGGCAAGACGCCCGATGCCGACATACGGCCGGCATACGAGGGCGTACCGCAGGGTATGTTCGACATCACGCTGGCGCATATCCCCCAGATGTGGGAGCTCGTGACCGGGCTCGGCGCGGGCGACCTCACGCTTTCGGGGCATGTCCACAGCATGCAGTCGAAGGTGCGGCTCTTCGGCCGGCAATACTCGCCGGCGCGTCTGATGTACCGCCGTTGGAGCGGACTGTACGAAAAGAACGGACGCTACCTATATATTAATGACGGCATCGGTTACGTCGGCGTACCGATGCGACTCGGGGCCAAGCCCGAAATCACGCTTTTCACACTCGAACGATGAACATCTTCCTATCCGTGGCCACATCGGCCGACGGCTGCGTCGACGACGCCTCCGCAGCACGACTTGTGCTTTCGACCCCGGCCGACTGGTCGGAAATATACGACCTGCGCGCACGCTTCGACGCGATACTCGTCGGTGCGGAAACCGTGCGACGCGACAACCCCTCGCTGAGAATCAAGGACGGGGAGCTTCGACGCCGACGCATCGAAAACGGCCTGCCGGCCGACATCGTGCGTGTCGCCGTCACGGCTTCGGGCAACCTGCCGGCCGATGCGAAGTTCTTCACCGGCCAGGGGCGCGCAATAGTGGTGACATCGTCGCCGACATACACCCATCCGACGGCCGAAGTACTGCGCATCGACCGGATAACGGCGCATGCGGTTGCGACGGCGCTCGAACGGGCGGGCATAGGCTCGCTGTTCGTCGAGGGCGGGCCGCGGACGCTCGGGATGTTTCTCGACGCTGGTCTTGCCGACACGCTGCGCGTAGCGGTGAATCCGTCGGTTCAAGTGGGGGATGCGGGTGCTCCGCACTTCGATGTCGCGCAGTACGTAGGCGGCAGGGTAGCGGAGCGCCGGAATCTCGGCGGAATGGAGGTCGCGACGTATCGTTTCGACGACACAGACGTCCGAACTGACGAGCGCTTCATGCGTATGGCGATAGAATACAGCCGTCGCAGCGCACCGTGCGCCACGGCTTATCGCGTCGGCGCTGTGGCGGTTACTGCCTCCGGCGAAGTTTTTGCAGGCTACACGCACGAGACGACCCCGACGAGCCATGCCGAACAGGAGGCTGTGCGAAAGGCGTTGCAGGCCGGCGCCGACCTGCGCGGCGCCACGATATACTCTTCGCTCGAACCGTGCACGTCGCGCAAGAGCGAGCCGGAGAGCTGCTCGCAGATAATCATCCGGCTCGGATTCCGACGGGTGGTGTTCGCCATGCGGGAGCCGGAGTTCCTGGCGCACTGCGTCGGAGTGGACATGCTCCGCCGGCAGGGCATACGCGTCGATATCATGCCGCGATTCGCTGCGGAGGTCGCCGATATAAACGCGCATATACGCTAAATTGCATACTTTATGACATAAAAGTGTTCTAAATGCCGCATAGTGCGAACATCTGTCGAAATTATGATTTATCTTTGTCGCAAATTCAAAAAGAAAAATATGAAACGTGTTCTGTTGACAATGGCGGCGCTGCTCGCTTCCGCCGCCGTATCGGCGCAGGAGCAAGCGCTTACGCTGGACGACGCTCTGCAAATAACGCTCTCCGACAATCCGACCATCGAGGCTCTGCATCACGAGGAGGAGGCCGCCCGGCGCGAACGGCAGGCGACCGTCGGACTGCGCATGCCGAAAATCAGCGTCACGGGTGCATACGCATATCTCGGAAAGGATATCGGCATCGACGTGAACAATCTGAAACCGGGCGTGAACGGCGCGGTCGGCGACATTCTCACGCAGGGAGTGCAGGCCGGCATCATCTCGCCCGAGCTGATACCGACGATTCAGGGCCTGATGTCACCGATTATGGCGGCCGACTGGGGGTTGAAAATCCAGGATCGCAGTCTGGGATTCGTCGGCGGAGAGGTGACCATGCCCATCTGGCTCGGCGGAAAAATCAACGCCGCGTCGCGTGCCGCGCGCATTAACGAGCAGAGTGCGTCGGAGGCCGGAAATCAGGCCCGCAACGCGCTCGTTTCGGAGCTCGTGGAGCGTTACTTCGGTCTGGCGCTCGCCAAGCAGGTCGTCGCAGTGCGCCGGCAGGTGGCCGACGGAGTGCGCCGGCACCTCGAAGACGCCGAAGCGCTCGCCAGGAACGGCATGCTCGCCCGAAGCGAACTGCTCTACGTCGAGTACCAGATGGCCGAGGCGGAGCGCGAGCTGCTGAACGCCGAATTGCAGGTCAAAACCATCTCCGATGCTCTGAACAACACGCTCGGCAAGGAGTCGGGCGACTACCTGCCCGTGACGGCTATGTTCGTCGTCGACAACATCGAGGGCGTGGAGTACTACAAGACCCTCGCGGCCAATCGCAACCCGCTGCTCAATCAGGTCGGCCTCAAACGCCGCCTGGCCAACGAGAACGTGCGCGTACAACGCTCGGAGTTCCTGCCGCAAGTGGTGGCGATGGGAGGTGCGTCGTTCTACAACTATCAGGTGACAGGCATACTGCCCCGCTGGGCCGTAGGCGTAGGCGTCAACTTCAAAATCTTCGACGGACTTAACCGCGAGTACAAATACTCGGCCGCCAAACAGACCTTGCGCCGCGTGGAGGCTCTCCAAAACAAGGCGGAGAGCGATATAGCCGTGCTGGTCGAGAAGCTCTACAACCAGATGACCAACTACCGCAACCAGCTGCGCTCGATAGACTCTTCGATAGCATTCGCCGAGGAGTATCTCAAAGCAAAAAATACGGCTTTCGTCGAGGGTATGAGCTCGTCGACCGACCTCATCGACGCCGAGCTCAATCTCGCCAAGGTTCGCACGGAGCGCATACAGGCGGCGTTCAACTACGACGTGGCACTCGCCCAGCTGCTCGAAGCCGCCGGCGTGAGCGGCGAATTCACATCGTATGCCCGTCGCAGCGACGCACGACAGATTGTATTTTCGGAATAGTAAAAACGACAGATAAAAGATGAAAAAAAGTTCTATTTTCGGTATCATCGCGGCAGTGACAATCATCGTGCTGTCGGTGATGTTAGTCAGCCGCTACCTGACCAAGTCGACTCCCATGCTCATTCAGGGCACGGTCGAATGTACGACATACAAAGCCTCGTCGAAGATTGCCGGCCGCATCTCGGAGATGAAGGTCGAGGAGGGCCGACACGTCGAGAAGGGCGAGCTGCTCTACGTTCTTTCGACTCCCGAGCTCGACGCCAAGCTGCGTCAGGTCGAGGCCTTGCGCAATGCCGCATCGGCACTCGACCAGAAAGCTCTCACCGGCGCCCGTTCGCAGCAGAAGGAGGCCGCACTGAACATGTGGCAGAAGGCGCAGGCAGGCAAGAGCCTCGCGCAGAAGACTTACGACCGAGTCCGCGCGCTCTACGACGCAGGTGTGGTTCCGGCGCAGAAGCTGGATGAGGCGACTGCCAATCTCGAAGCTATGACCGCGACCGAAGCTGCCGCCAAGGCCCAGTACGAACTGGTGCAAGACGGAGCGAGCAAGGAAGACAAGAAGGCCGCAGCGGCTCAGTTGCAGCAGGCCGAAGGCGCCGTGAGCGAAGTGGAGTCCTACATAAGCGATGCGATGGTATACTCGCCCGTCACTGGCGAAATATCGACCATAATCGCCGAGCAGGGCGAGCTGGTCGGCACGGGCTATCCCGTAGTCGCGATACTCGACATGGACGACATGTGGGTGACGTTCAACGTCAAGGAGACGATGTTGCCGAAAATCCACATTGGCACGCGAATGACGGGCTATGTCCCCGCGCTCGACCGCGACGTGGAGCTCGAAGTGACGTACATAGCCGTGCAGGCCGATTTCGCCACGTGGTCGGCGACCCGCACACAGGGCGGTTTCGACATCCGCACGTTCGCCGTGAAGGCCCGTTCGGCTTCGAAGGTAGACTACCTGCGCCCCGGAATGAGCGTAATAGTCGATTGGGACACTATTGTCGAGTAGCGATTCATGGCCGGATTCATTTCAGATACGGCAGCCGTTTTCAGGCGTGAGCTCAGGCGCATATCGGAACAGCCGATATACGCCGTGCTTACCGTCGTATTGCCGCTCGTATCGTTCGCATTCTTCGCCATACTCTTCGAAGAGGGTGTGGCGCGCAACATCCCGATTGCAGTGCTCGACCAGGATCACAGCACGCTGTCGCGCAAGGTCACGCAGATGATAGACGACACGCCGACGGTGATGGTCTCCTTCGAGGTGCAGGACATGCCCGAAGCCGAACGCCTGATGCGCGAGGGTAAAATAGATGCCGTGGTGCTGATTCCGTACGATTTCGAGAAGAACATCCTCTCCAACCGCCAGACGAATCTCGACGCATATGTCACGGGTACGAACATAACGGTCAACGGTCTGCTCGCCAAAGATATCCAGACCGCTGTCTCTACATTTGCGGCCGGCATCCAGATTCAGCTGCTCACCAAGAAGGGGCTGACCGAAAAGCAGGCCATGGCGCAGCTCATGCCGGTGCGGTTCGTCAAGCATATTCTGTTCAATCCCTACACCAACTACGGCTACTACCTCTCGCCGAGCTTCATGCCCATGATGCTTCTGATATTCACCATCATGACCACGATATTCGCCATCGGCACCGAGTTGAAGCACTCGACGGCCAAGGAGTGGCTCGATACGGCCGGAGGGTCGGTCTTCGCAGCACTGGTGGGCAAGGTTCTGCCGATTATCATAATCATGTTCATCATGTCGCTGGCCATGTTCGTCATAATTTTCAATGTCGTCGGTGTGCCGCTCAACGGCAGCATAGCCATGCTACTCTTCGGTTCGCTGCTCTTCATTGTGAGCTATCAGGCCATAGGCACGTTCATAATCACCATACTGAGCAACATGCGTCTGGCACTGTCGCTCGGCGGCGGATACTCGGTGCTGGCTTTCACCTTCTCCGGCCTCACGTTTCCTATAATGGCGATGTATCCGGCCATGCAGGTGTTCAGCCGCTTCTTCCCGTTCACCTACTACACCGACCTGATAATCGACCAGGCGATGCGCGGAACACCTCCTGCTTATTCGATACCCGACCTCTGCTACATGTCGCTGTTCATACTCCTGCCGCTGCTGTGCCTGCCGCATCTGCGCACGATATGCACGGAGGAGAAATACTGGGGCAAACTCTGAAAAAACGATGAAACGACTTTTACGACAGATAAAATCATATTGGCAGCAGTTCCTGTCGGTAGCAGCCAACGAATACCGCACCATACGCTCCGACGAGGGAGTGATTCTGGTGCTGGTGCTCGCTCTGCTGATATACTCGACGCTCTACTCCTTCGCGTACGCTCCGCAGGTGCTGCACAACGTACCGATAGGGGTTATCGACAACAGCCGCACGCCGGCGAGCCGCAACCTCGTCAATCTCTTCAATGCCGCACCCAACACCTACACGGCATACGAGGTGAGCGATATGAAAGAGGCCGAACAGTTGTTCTTCGAACGCAAGATATACGGAGTGGTGTATATTCCCGAGAATTACGAGGAGCTGTTGTTGCAAGGTTCGCAGGCCGTGGTGTCGGTATACGCCGACGCAAGCTATTTTCTCGTCTACCGACAGATATTCCAGGAGGTGGTCACGGGAATCAACCTGACGGGCGCGGCTGTCGAGTTCGAACGGCTGCTGGCCAAAGGCACGATACAACCCACGGCACGCGCTACGACGCAGCCTGTGATATATCAGACGCATAATCTCTTCAACCCATACCTCGGCTACGGTTCGTTCGTCATGCCGGCGGTAATCATGGTAATCATTCAGCAGACGCTGCTCATCGGAATAGGCATAATCGGCGGTACGTGGCGCGAGTTCGGACTCTACAAAAAGCTCCTGCCCACCGACCGAAAACGACTCTCGGCACTGCCCGTGGTGCTGGCGAAAGCCGCCGTGTATGCGTCGATATACGCCGTCACGACTCTCTACATACTCAACGTCCACTACCGTCTGTTCCACTATCCGATGAACGGCAATCCATGGACGGTGGCGGCATTCATGATTCCGTATCTCGCCGCCTGCATATTCATGGGCATAGCCGTGTCGACGTTGTTCCGCTACCGCGAAAATGCCCTGTTGCTGCTTCTTTGGACGTCGATTCCGATTCTGATGCTCAGCGGCGCTTCATTCCCGCAGCAGGCCATTCCCGAGTGGCTCTACACGTTCGGCAAGATATTCCCCAGCAGCAGCGGCGTGAGCGCATTCATCCGCATACAGAGCATGGGCGCTTCGTTCGAGGAGGTTTTGCCCGAAATACGTGTTCTGTGGAGTCTTGCAATAGTATATGCAGGTCTGTCGTGCATAGGAATCCACCTGATTACCAAGCGTGAATTCCGCAGAGAGCACGGCGACGCGGAAGAGTAGCGGCAGCATTTGCCGCACTCGCGGACGGAAGCTGCCGAAACGCTCCCCCGAAAGAATAAAAAAAGAGTACACTCGTTGAGGTGTACTCTTTTTCGTTGCGGATTGTTACGCTATCTCATGGGAGGAGGCCCCATGGGACGGCCTGGGCCTCCGAAGCCTCCGCGGGTCTCGCCCTCGCGAACGCCGTAGTCGCCGAGATTCTTCGAACCCTTCTTGCCGAAGTGGCGAAGATTGTAGACGAACTGCACCGTATAGTAGCGGCCTACGACGCTGTTCGTAGCATTTTGCGTATATCCCGACCCCGTGGTGCGTGCGAATGCCCTGTTCTGGTTCAGCAGGTCGTTGACGCCTACCTGAATCTCGCCGCGCTTGTTCTTGAAGAGCTTGTGTCCCAGGTAGAGGTTGCACAGCATGTATTCGTCGTTATAGTCGTTCGTAAAACCGACGTTCTGCGTGTAGGCGAGGCTGCCGGTGAACGTGAAGCCTCCGAGGAACGTGGCTTTGAGCGATGCGGAGGCCGTATGCCCGAAGTAGCGGTTCTTCGACGCCTTGGCCGCGAGCGAGTTCGACGCGAGGGTATAGCTGCCGTTCCACGAAACCGTGAAGTCGATGTTCTCCGATATGTTGCTGCCCAATACGGCGCTCGCATCGTATGCGAACGAGTCGGCGTCGTTGCGCTGGCCTCCGATAATCGCTCCATCGCGGACTTCGCCGCCGAACATCGTAGGAATCACCGTATAGTTGACGCCAGTCATGAGATTGAGGTTGCACTTCATGAAATTGAGCGGGAAGCCGTAGCTGACATGCGTACGCAGCGACCAGTAACCGTCCATGTTGATTCGCTGGCTGTACTGCAACGGACGGTACTCCTGATTGTCGATGGTCATGGTGGGGTTGAGTACGGTGTGAGTCGTCACGTAATCCGACGTATTCTGCAAGGTGAACATCCACATGAACGTGCGTCCCTTGTTGACGTTGGAGTTGACGTAGTGGAAACGGACGTTATGGGAGTACGACGGGTTAAGGTCGGGATTGCCTCGCGAGATATACTGAGCGTCCGACACATCGTAGATACCCTGCAAGTCGGTAACCTCGGGCGACGTCGTGCTCGACATTACGAACAGACGGAGCGAATTTTCGCGGTTGATATTGAGGTTGCCCATCATGAAGTAGGTGAAGTCGTTGTAGTTGTGGCGAATCTTCTCGCTCTGGCCGTTGTCGACCTGTCCGTCGAGCATCGAGCGTTGATAGAATACGTTGGCGATGAAGGTATTGCGCTCCTTGGAATAGCGGAAGCCCGGGCCTATGCGATGCTTGACATAGCTGCTCGTGTAGGAGTTCGACAACACGGGGTCGGGAGTGCCGCTCAGATTGTCGAATCCGTCGAGACCCGTATATACGCGCTTGTCGCTCTCCTTGTTTTCGTAGCTCGCACGGTATTGCATGCTGAACTGCGCGTATCGCGACAGAGGTTCGGTGTAGGTGAAGTTGCCCTGCAATTCATATTCCGTCTTCGGCGCCAGCGAACGCTGATAGAGCAGCGCCACGGGATTCAGTCCGACCGTATCGGCCGGAACGAGGTAGTCGTATTCGGCAGCGGCAGCACGGTTGGAGTAGCTGTCGGATGTATTGCGGTTGTCGGAGTAGCGGAACGAACCGTCGACGGTTATGGTGCGGCCGTCCTTGCCGAGTTTGGCGCGATATTGCAGGAATTCGCGAATATTGAATCCCGCCCGGTCGCCGAGCGAATAGTTGTCGATGACGCTGTAACCGCTCTCGCCCCACTGACGTCCGAACGTGCGGCTCAACGGGTCGTTGGCCTGGTAGCTGAACCCGGTGCGCGACATCAGCGACTGGTTAGGCGATATCTTCCACTCGATTCGCGCGTTCAGTCGGTGGTTGGAGTTTATGGTCTTGGAGTTGCCGGCAGTAGAGAGCGTATCGACATCGTAAGGCGCCTCGTACCACTTGTCGACGGTCGATATGTTCTTCGTCGAGGTGCGGTTGAAGAAGTAGCTTCCCTGGAAAGTCACGTTGTCGTTCCTGCCCCACGTATCCGAGAAATTGAGACCGATGGAGTTCACGGTGGCGACACCGCTTTGCGGACGCACCATGTACTGGCCCACGCCGCGCGGGCGTCCGCCTCCCGTATTGCCCGACACGCCGAGAATATCCTCGAACGAGAAGTTCTGCTGGTTTACGTTGTTGAACAGACCGATGACGGAGAGTCGGCTGTCGCCGCTGAAAATGTTCACGTTGCCGCCGGCCAGATATTTGTGCTTGTCGCCCGTTTCGGTGTCGGCGTCGTAACCGTAACCGGCGTAGAGCTTTCCGAACTGTCCCTGGCGCATGTTGGAGTGCGTGACGATGTTTATGGCCTTGTATCCCTCGCCGTCGTCCATGCCCGAAAATTCGGCCTGATCGCTCAGCTTGTTGTAAACCTCGATGCTCTTTACAGCCTGAGCCGGCAGCGATTTTATGGCCGACGTGACATCCTCGCCGAAGAACTCCTTGCCGTCGACGAATACCTTCTTCACCGTTTCGCCCTGGGCCTCGACTTCGCCGTTGCTGATTGTGATGCCCGGCATCTTTTTAAGCAGTCCCTCGACGTCGGCATCGTCCGACACCTTGAAGGCCGAAGCGTTGTAGCTCACCGTGTCTCCCTTCTGGGATGTTCGCATCGACTGCACCTCGATTTTCACGGCGTCGATTTTCATCGAGCCCTCGCTCATCTTCACCACGCCGAGATTTACGCGCGGCTGCGATACGACGAACTCCCGTTCGGAGGGTTCATAACCGATGAAAGTCACTTTGAGCGTGTATTTTCCGTAAGGAACACCGCTGGCTGAGACCTTGCCGTCGGCATCCGAGGTCGTGTACTTCTTCTGGTCGGGATTCCGCAGCGGAGTCATTTCCAGCACGGCCCCGGGAACTCCTGTAGCTTATACACAT
>CAMWIG010000009.1 GCA_947174295.1 uncultured Alistipes sp.
GTATTCATAGGTGTAAACTTAACCTTCTAATGTTAGATACGAAGTATGAAAAAATATATCATATCCCTACTGTTCGCCTCTGCGCTCTTCGCGACGGGCTGCAACGACTATTTGGACCAGGATCCCGAGGAGTTGAACTCTCTCGACAAGATTTTCGTCTCCGATATCGAGACGCGCAAGTGGCATGCACGCATGTTCAGCGACGATTTCATGGTTCAGGAGATGCACTACAGCGGCCAGATTCCCTACTTCTGGTGCACCGACGAGTCGGCCTACGTTCAGGAGTCGTTCGTCCGCAGCATATCCGAGGGTCTCATGAGCCCCGATAACAACTACGGTTATACGGGCTACAATCTCTATTTCTTCGTGCGATACTATCAGGCCATCCGCCACTGCAACATATTCCTCGAAAGACTCGACGAGTGCGTGGCAATCGGAGAGCTCGACAGACGCCAGATGCGTGCCGAGGCCCGTTTCATGCGCGCCTACTACCATTGGCTCCTGCTGCGTCTCTACGGCCCGATTCCAATCGCGGAGAACAGCCGCAGCAGCAGCGAAATCGCCGCCAAGTCGTCCCGCGTGCCCTTCGACGATTGCGTGGATTGGATTGCCGGCGAGTTCCAGTGGGCTATCGACAACGGCCTGCCCGAGAGCCGCACCGACCGCATGCTCGGTCTGCCTACCGTCGCAGCCGCCCGCGCCATCGAATCGCGCATGTATCTCATGCAGGCGAGCCCGATAGTGAACGGCAATACGGCATATTCCGGCTGGAAAAACACCGACGGCACGCAGCTCGTTTCGCAGTCCTACGACCGCGAGCTGTGGAAGAAGGCCGCCGATGCTGCGAAAGCCGTTATCGAGATGCCCGAGTTCGCGCTTCTCGAACCTGCCGCCGGCGCCACTTTCGACGAGGTGGTCGACAACTTCCGCAAGGTGACCACCACGTGGAACAGCGAAATGATTTGGGGGCACACCAACTCCCTGCAATGGTATGCCATGTGCGCCCTGCCGGCGCGCTGGTACGGCTGGAACGGCCGCTATTCGCTCGCCGCAGGCATGATTAACGACTTCTTCATGGCCGACGGTTCGGTGGCCCGTCCGTTGGAGGAGTGGTTCATCGACAAGAAGTTCTCGACCGAGGACGGCGACGGCATCACCAGTTCGTCGTGCGAAATAGCCAACACGTTCTGGATGTTCTGCGGCCGCGAACCCCGTTTCTACGCTTCGGTTCACTATCCCAACATGAAGGTGTCGTATGCCAACCCCGACGAGACCGACTCCGTGAACCCCTCGGGCTACGGTATCTGCGACTTCTGGATTACGGGCATGTGCGGCACGTCGACCGGAGATACCAACACTTCGGGATTCTCGGTTCGCAAGAACGTTTC
Source organism: uncultured Alistipes sp. (assembly GCA_947174295.1). Lineage (GTDB taxonomy): Bacteria > Bacteroidota > Bacteroidia > Bacteroidales > Rikenellaceae > Alistipes. The sequence continues at coordinate 1,389 of CAMWIG010000009.1, forward strand.
GGTCGACTATTGGAGCAACAAGGGCAACGGCAACGCATGGCGCATGCGCAACGTGGCGTTCCCGATTATCCGTCTGGGCGAGATATATCTCAACTATGCCGAGGCGCTGAACGAGTACGCCGGCCAGGCCGAGCATCCCACGGTGCTGAAATATCTCAACCGTATTCGCACACGCGCCGGACTGCCCGCCTACGAGGGCACCTACTCGCAGGAGCAGATGCGCGAGATGATTCGCCACGAGCGCAAGATCGAGCTCGCGTGGGAGTGCAACCGCTACTTCGACGTCCGCCGCTGGTTCACGGCTCACGGCCCGCAGGGCGAGTTCAACCACAACGAGATGGGCATGGACATGTCGAAGGGCCAGAACGCCACCGACGAGGAGTTCTTCACGCTCACTCAGGTAGCCGTCAAGCGTTTCGACATCGAGCACTACTGGCTGCCGATACGCTCCTCGGAGGTTACGCTCAACAACAAGCTGGTTCAGGCTCCCTTCTATTGATAACCGGCATGCGAACAGGCTTATTTTTTAACCGAAAACATTGATTACCATGAAAAAACTGATTATACAGGCCCTCTCGCTCGCGAGTCTCGTCGGTTTGGCGGCGTGCGAGGCGGAGTACCCGGAGGTAAACATCAAACCCGACCCGATATTCGAAAATTCGGGCATGCAGGTTCTCAGCACCATATCCATCTACGACAAGGTCGATATGCAGGTCGGCATCACCCGCACGGCCGGCGTGTCGAAGCAGGTAGCGCTCGCGCTCGTCGTCGACGAGGCGCTGCTCGAAGAGTACAACGAACTCTACGGCACCTCCTACGAGCTGCTCGCGGAGCAGTATTACGACATTCCCGAGTCGGTGGATTTCGCGTCGCTGACCAAGCAAACCGGGTTCTCCCTCACCCTGCGTCCGCATGCGCTCGTCGAGGCCGAGGGCCTCGCTGCGGCAAACAACAAGGTGCTGCCCGTGCGTATCGCCGACACGTCGATTCCGACGGAGAATCTCGGCTCGCAGATGACGCTTTTGCTGCACCCCGAAATCGTGGTTCCGCGCGTCGAGGTCGAAGTCCCGCGCGAGAATGCTGTGCTGCAATTCATCTCATCGGTACATCTGCCGCAGAGCATCGTCATCAACGCCGAAGCCAACTTCACCACGCTCGACGTGGCGGCTCTCTCCTACGCTCCCGTCGAGTCGGAGGTCGCCGTGTACAACCAGACGCACGGAACCGCCTGCAAATATCTCGACCCCCGCTTCTACACGATTGCCGGAAGCGAGTTCGACGCCGAGACCCGGATGCTCGCCAGCACCGTTTCGTTCAACGGCTACGAGTTGGAGTCGGCCGAGGGTTACGAGGAGGGCGACGTGTTCCTGCTGCCGCTGCGCCTGAAATCCGACAGCTACGACATCGTGCAGTACAACACTCTGTTCGTAGCCGTCGAGCTCTCCGAGCTCCGCGTATGGCTCGCCAACGGCGGTCGCTCGGTGGTGTCGTCGACCGGCAGGGGTTCGGTGGCGGTTCAGATGAACTCGCCGATTAACGAACCGCAGCCCATCGACTTGAAGTACGACCCGTCGAAGGTCGCAGCATTCAACAGCGCCAACGGAACATCCTACGATGCCCTGCCTTCGTCGATCGTTCCCGTCACCTTGGAGTCGCTCATCCCGGTAGGCGGGCAGAGCGGCGAGGTGGCTTACGATATCGACATCGCCGATATGGACTACGACATCGGAACGTTCGTAGCGCCGCTGAGCATCGAGCGCAGCATAATGCTTTACGAACCGGTTGTCGACGAGTCGCGCGAGACAGTCTACATCCTCGTCCGCAAGACGCTCAAAGGCAACTACGAGAAGGAGATATGGGGCGAGGAGAAGTCCAACCGCATACTCGCGCCGACCATCTACGTCGCCGGCGAGGACAACTTCCTGCCGTCGAAGAACACCGATGCCAACCAGAAGTACATCATCAACTACAACCAGACGTGGGCCGGCGGTCTGATATACTTCAATGTCTCCGACCAGACCGTTCCGGGCTATCCTTCGCGCCGAATCCTGACCGACTTCTGCGACCGACCCAACGAATGGTGGTCCGGATACGACGAAATCGTCGACAGCGGCTCGTGGTTCGACACCGAGACCGAAACGTTCTACTTCAACCTGCGCGTCATGGATATGGCGTATGCCTCCCAGGGCGGTTTCGGCATAGAGTGCTACCTGCGCAACAGAACCGATTTGTAAACCGCATTCGAACAGCCGACCGGCGGCGGTGGGTCGCCGGCCGGCCGTTCGATTGCCAATATCCAACTGTCTATGAAAAAACGATTGTCCGCAATATTCGCAATATGCGCTGTTCTGGCCGTGTCGTGCGGCGATGACGTCGAACCGCTCGACCCCAACGGCTTCGGCGGCGGGATGACCGACCCCGAAAAGTCGGAACTGGTGAACGCTTCGTTCGAGGAGGGCATGAACGGCTGGGAGAGAGTCGGCGATGCGGCCGGCCAGAAAGCGACCGTCGAAATCGTCGACGGCCAGGGCGTGCAGAACGGCCGGTGCCTCAAAATACAGCAGCTGCCCGAAAACGGCAAGTGCTACGCCGGAGTGAAGCAGACCGTCACGGGGCTCGAACCCTACACGGCCTATCGTCTGTCGGCGCGCGTGCGCTACTCCGACATCCCCGAGGGCGAGGGCTGCGGTGCCTGCGTCTTCCCCATCGCCACCGAGCAGCTGTGGAACAACTCGCGCTGCACCTACGGCACCAAGCTGAGCGACTGGTCGACCGTCTACTGCGACTTCGTGTCGGAGGTCGACGGTACGGCGCAGATAGTCTGCGCGCTCGGTTTCTGGCAGGGCGGCCGCGGCAACGGCGGCAAATCGACGGGAACGGTCTATTTCGACAATGTCGGCCTGCGCAAAGTCACCGACGAACTCTACATGGCCGAGGGCGAACACGTCCGCCTGTTCTTGGAGGCTTCCAAGGTCGCGGTGCCGTCCTCGAAAATCAAGCAGTGGCTGGCCGATCTCGACAGGATGTACCTCTCCTACGAGGAGCTCGTGGGCGGTGTGCCGTTCGACGGCAAGAAGGTGGGCATCATCACGACCAGCGGACTGGAATATTGGGCCGTGGCCGGAAATCCGATAGTGTGGAACGTCAACTATGTCGAGAGCACTCTCTCGGAGCTCGCGGAGCACGACTCGTGGTGCTTCGGCCTGATGCACGAGATAGGCCACACGTTCAACATCAAGAACTCCAACTGGAACTGGAACGACGAGATGTTCGCCAATTTCCGCATGCACTACGGTTTGGAGATGAACGGCGGCCAGATTTGGCAGAACGGAAAACTCTATGTCGGCGGCGACATTATCAACATGTACAGGGAAGCATACGAAAAGACCGTCGCCACTCAGGTGAGCGACGACGGCATACACTACATGCTCGCCCGCGTCGCCGGTCAGATAGGCTGGGAGCCGTTCCGAAAGACCTTCGCCTATCTTAATACCCGCGGCGGTCAGGGGTCGAACAATTTCGACAAGTTCATCTACTTTTGCAGCACTCTGTCGCGTTTCGCCACCGAAATCCACGGCCGCGAAATCGACGTGCGCAACGACTATTTCACCGATGCGGAGATAGCATCCATCCGCAAACAGCTTCAATAACACTCCTGCGACTAAACCCGAATGACCTTTATGAACCTCAAAACGACAACGGCCTGCGCTCTGGGTGCTCTTCTGTGCACCCTGCCGGGCCTCTCCGCAGCGAAGAGTCCCGTACTCTTCGCCGACAACTTCGACAAGCGCAAGGCTTATGACAAAAATTGGGAGGCCGACACTCCCGGCGATGCCGGCGTCGTGCGCTACTCGGCCGACGGCGGAGTCGGCGGCAGCGGCTGCGTCGAGATTTCGTCCGACACCAGAAGCTCCACGACCGTGCGTCACCGCCTGACGGGTCTGACGCCGGGTGCGCTCTACCGTTTCTCGGCTTCGGTGAAGTGCGAGAATGTCGAGCAGGGCCGCGGTGCGGTTCTGTTCCTGCGCCCCGACGGTCTCGAACAGCCCTGGAACGCTTCGGAGTTCGCCTACGGCACGAGCGACTGGAAGCGGGTCTACATGGACTTCGTTCCCGGCGTCGACGGCACGGCCACCGTCTGCTGCGGTCTGGGCTTCCCGTGGGGCACGGTCAACGGCGGCAAGGCGCTCGGCAGGGCGTGGTTCGACGATGTCGAGGTGCGCAAGGTCGCCGATGCCGGCGAGGGCATCTACACGCGCGAGAGCCGTCACATCGTCCTTCGATTCGACCGCGACAAGGTGACGATCTCCGACGAGGCCGTCGATGCGTGGCTCGCCAAACTCGACCGCATTTACGATGCCTACCGCGACCTGGTGGGCGACGTTCCCTACGGCGGCCGCAAGATTACGATTCTCACCACGCCCGGCATCGAGCCCGGATATTGGGCGCTGGCCGGAAACCCCATTCTGTGGAACAATCACGTGGCCGTCCGCGAGGTCATCGAGCGCACGGAGTCGCACGACGACTGGGGTTTCGGCATCATGCACGAAATAGGACACGTCTTCTCGGCCGGCAACATCCGCCACTACGGCAGCTGGAACTGGAACGACGAGATTTTCGCCAATTTCCGCATGTCCTACGCACTGGAAGCGTGCGACGGCGTGATGTCGCAGCGCAACCGCCTCTACCGCGGTGCCGAAGTTCGCGACTACTACAAAATCTTCTACGACGAGACCATCGGTGCGGGCAAGGCCGTCAACAACGGCGATGCGCTCCACTACACCTTCCTGCGAATCAAGGATCGCTACGGCTGGGATGTCTACAAGAAGGCTTTCCGCGCTCTCTACGAAATCGACGACGAGCATCTGCCCGTTTTGAAGACGGCCTACGACAAGATGCTCTATTTCCTCTCGTTCGTCTCCGAGGCCGCTGGCGAGGACGTCACCGTGACGTGCTACGCTCCCGGGGAGCTCGAACTCATACGCGAGTCGTTATGTCGGTAGTTCGGGTGTTGTGTGCTGCCGCGGCGGCGGTGCTGTGCGCTCTTTCGGCGGGTGCACAGCCGCTTTGCCGTTTCACCGTCAAGGTAGGCATCGACCGCCATTCGGTCGATTCGCTGGGCGGTGAGGAGCGTGTGCGCGAGCATATCCGCTCGATGTTCCGCGAGGTCGACCGCGCGTTCAACTACCGCCGCGATTTTCGTGCGGTCTACCATTTCGACGTCGACTGGGACGCCTTCTACATCTACGACGGTGTCTCGCTCGACGAGGTCTTCAAACCGCATCCCGACCACGACTATCTGGTGGTCATGGACGGCTACAAGTCCGACTCCCGCGAGGTGGGCGGCGGCTGGTACGGCGGCGACATACAGGCCGTCTACCATTCGCGCACGCATAACGACCGCTTCAACAGCCCCTTCGAGAAGAACGCCGTCGACGGCATCATACACGAGTTCGGCCATTCGCGCGGAATGCCCGACATCTATGCCATGCAGGTCGATGCCGCGAAGAACCCCGTAAGCGGCACGGCATGCCACGGTGTGCGCTGCATCATGAACTACCCCTACGGCGAGCGCCATTGGAGCCGCTATGCCGTCAATATGATCGACCTCGCGGCCGACAAGCGCATCGAAATCGACTCGCTCGTCGCAGCCATGTGCCCCCGGCATATCCGCATCACGCTTCGCGATGCCGAAGGGAAGCCCGTCCGCAACGCCCGCATTCGTCTCTACCCGGTGGGATGGTACTCCTATGCCGTCTCGCCAGAGCCTGTCGCCGAGCGCTCGACCGGCCGGCGCGGACGCTGCGTGCTGCCGGGCGATATATACGGCCGCTGCGAGGAGTTCGGGCTGCGTTATCCCAATCTGCTGGTCGAAGCCGAGAGCGACGGCCGCAAGGCATACGGCTGGCTGCCGCTTTACGAGGTGCAGAACGCGCGCTTCGACGGCCTGGACTCCTACGACCTCGACCTGCGTCTGCGCGACGACGGGCCGTCGGTACCCTCGGCGTTCGACATAGAGCGCCATTCGAAACATTAAACACCGAATCCGAACCATGCTGAAACGACTGCTGAACCTGTTTCTATTCGTCGCGGCGGGCACTTCCGCCGCAGTCGCCGCACAGCCGCGCTGGACGCTGAGTCCCGGCGGCGGCATAGAGTGGCGGCCGACTGCCGAAACGCTGCCGCACGCCGACCATATCGAGATGAGCGGCGAGAGTATGGCGTTCGTGCTGCGCTGGGGCGTCGATGCCGACGGAGCATTCGCCTGCGAACGCTCGCTGGTATTCCCCATGCTGCGCACGCTGCCCAACCTGACCCATTCGAGCCTCATGTACCGTATGGGCACCGACATCCCGTCGCTGCTCGGCGTCGACGGCCTTTCGCTGAGGAACGAGCGTGTCGAGAGCGTCTCGATCGACGGCGCGCTGACCGTGCGCAGCATCTGGGCTCTCGGTCGCAGCAACGTGGGTGCGGCCCGCAAGAGCGCGCCGACACCCGTAGTGTCGATGACGCGCACCGTCTTCCCGTCGCCCCGTCTGCCGCTCATGTGCGAGCGCTACGTGGTGCGCAACATCTCGCAGCGCCCGCTCGAACTCTTCATCCCCGAGTTCTCGCAGAGCGTAGAGACCGACCCCGCGAAGGGGCTCGACGGAAGCTACACCGTGCGCGCCGACATCGGCGGCAGCGGCACGGTGCGTCTCGAACCCGCCGATTCGGTGACGTTCGACGTCGTTTTTCAGGCCTTCCGCACGGGTGAAGAGCCCCTGCGCCCCGATGTCGCGAAGGAGCTGGCCGGGCGCATGGATTTCGTGCACGGCACGGTCGACGGCAATCTCGTTCTCGAAACCCCCGACGAGTATATCGACCGCGAATTCCGATTCGCCAAGCTCCGCGCCTCGGAGAGCATATTCCTCACGCGCGGCGGCTACATGCACGCCCCCGGCGGCGAGTCCTATTACGCCGCGCTGTGGGCCAACGACCAGGCCGAGTACGTCAATCCCTTCTTCCCGTATTTCGGTTATGAGACGGGCAACGCTTCGGCGCTCAACTCGTTCCGCCACTTCGCGCGCTTCATGAATCCCGACTACCGTCCTATTCCGAGCTCGATTATCGCCGAGGGCGTCGATATCTGGGACGGTGCGGGCGACCGCGGCGACGCGGCGATGATTGCCTGCGGAGCCTCGCGCTACGCTCTGGCCCGCGGGTCGAGAGCCGAAGCCGAGGAGTTGTGGCCGCTCATCGAGTGGTGCTTGGAGTACTGCCGCCGGCAGGTGACTCCGGCCGGCGTCGTGGCCTCCGACACCGATGAGTTGGAGGGCCGTTTTCCCACGGGCGATGCCAACCTCTGCACCTCGACGCTCTACTGCGACGGTCTGATTTCGGCCGCACATCTGGGACGCGAGCTCGGACATGCGGCTCTCGCCCGCAAGTACGAGGCGCGCGCCCGCCGTCTGGCCGCGGCCATCGAGAACTATTTCGGCGCCGACATGTGCGGCTACCGCACCTACCGCTACTATGCCGGCAACACGGTGCTCCGCTCGTGGATATGTATGCCGCTCATTCTCGGCATCGGCTCGCCGGAGCGCACGGCAGGCACCGTCGCCGCACTCACCGGCCCGGAGCTGATGACCGACGACGGTCTGCTGACGGCTCAGGGCGACGCCACGTTCTGGGACCGCTCGACGCTCTACGCCCTGCGCGGCATCTACTATGCCGGCGAGGCCGACCGTGCCACCGAATTCCTGCACTCCTATTCGTGCCGCCGTCTGGCCGGCGACCACGTCCCCTATCCGATAGAGGCGTGGCCCGAGGGTTCGCAGCGTCATCTCTCGGCCGAGAGCGGTCTCTACTGCCGCGTGGTGACCGAGGGTATGTTCGGCATACGCCCCGTCGGCCTGCGGTCGTTCGACATCAAACCCTCCATGCCCTCGTCGTGGAACTCCATGGCTCTGCGGCATGTCCGGGCTTTCGGCTCCGACTTCGACATCGAGGTCGAGCGCCGCGCCGAAGGCGGAGTCCGCGTCCGCGTCGCGGTGGCGGGAGAAGAGCCCCGAATTTTCGACATTTCACAACCCGGCGGTGCCGTTCGCGTGACGCTCGCCGAATAATACGCTTGCATGATGAAGTATCTACGCTCTCTGATTATCGCCCTCGCCGCAGTGTCGGCGGGCTGCTCGTCCTCCGACGGAACGGCACTGCGCGTGTCGTCGCCCGACGGTTCGCTCGTCGTCGAAATCTCGGCCGCCGACTCGCTGACCTACGCCGTGACACGGCACGGCCTGCCCCTTCTCGACCGCTCTGCCATAGGAATGCGCTTCGCCGACGGCCGCACGCTCGGCCGCGACATGAGGCCGGGAAGGGCCGCATGCCGCCGCGTGGCCCGCACGGTGCGGGCGCCATTCTACCGTCAGGCCGAGTTCGAGGATGAATTCAACGAACTGCGCCTTGCGCTCGACGACCGCAGCACCGTGGTCTTCCGCGTCTACGACGACGGCTGCGCCTACCGTTTCGAGACCTCGTTCGACGGCGAATGCACCGTCGAGAATGAAATCGCCGAGTTCAACTTCTCCGGCAGGCCCGTGTACACGGCAGCCTTCTCCGACGGCATGTGCAACGCCTTCCAGTTCTGTTACGACCGCTGCCAGGCCGACAGCCTGCGCTCCGACAAGCCCATAATCCTGCCGCTGGCGGTCGATTGCGGCCCGGCGGGACGGGTTCTGGTGTGCGAGTCCGATTTGGAGTCGTACCCGGGCATGTTCCTCACGCCGACGGCCGACGGCCTGCGCGGCCTGTTCGCCTGCGTTCCCGACAGCTGCTACAACCACAGCCGCCGCTGCCAGCGCAAGGTCGCCACGCGCCACGACTTCATAGCCCGCACTGCGGGTGCCCGCACCTATCCGTGGCGCATCCTCGTTGCGGTCGACGACGATGCGCAGCTGCCGGTCAACAACCTCGTCTACGCTCTGGCCTCCGAGAACCGCATCGGCGATACGTCGTGGATTAAACCCGGCAAATCGGCGTGGGAGTGGTGGAACGACTACGGCCTTGCCGATGCGGGCTTCAAGCCGGGAGTCAATACCGCGACCTACAAGGCATATATCGACTTCGCCGCCGAGTACGGACTCGAATACGCCGTGCTCGACGAGGGATGGTACGACCCTGCGGGAGGAGATGTGATGACGGTCATTCCCGATGTCGACCTCGAAGAACTCATCGGCTACGCATCGTCGAAGAACGTGGGGCTGTTTCTGTGGGCGGTAGCCAATGTGTTGGACGACAAGCTCGAAGAGGCGTGCGAATACTACTCGGGATTGGGAATCAAGGGTTTCAAGGTCGACTTCATCGATCGCGACGACCAGCTGGCCGTCGAACTCGTCTACCGCCTGGCTTCGGTCGCCGCCGAATACCGTCTGCAACTGGATTTGCACGGCATCTACAAGCCCACGGGGCTGAACCGCACGTACCCCAACATCCTCAATTTCGAGGGCGTCTTCGGATTGGAGGAGGTCAAGTGGAGCAATCCCGACATGCCCTCCTACGACGTGACTTTTCCCTTCATCCGCATGGTTCAGGGCCCGGTAGACTACACGCCCGGCGCATATCGCAACGCCACGCGCGACGGCTTCGCCATCGACTACCGCCGTCCGATGAGTCAGGGCACGCGTGCGCATCAGGCGGCAGCCTACGTGGTCTTCGACTCGCCGCTGGCCATGCTCTGCGACTCGCCGTCGCTCTACGAGGCCGAGCCCGACTGCACGCGCTTCATAGCCTCGATTCCCGTCGCCTGCGACCGCACGGAAATCGTCGCCGGCCGCATGGGCGAGTACATCGTCACGGCCCGCCGCTGCGGCGAGGAGTGGTACGTCGGCGGCATGACCGACTGGACGCCGCGCGAGCTGGGCTTCGCGCTTTCGTTCCTCGACGAAGACCGCGCATATACGGCCGAAATCCTCGCCGACAGCGACACTTCGGACGTCGAGCCGCAGAGATACGTCATTTCGCGCCGCGCGGTCGACAGCCGCACGACGCTCGACATGCGGCTCGCTCCCGGCGGCGGTTTCGCAATCGCCATCCGGCCGCGCGATGCAATGTAAAATCCGAAATAACATACCGACCATGAAAAAACAATTACTCTTCGTTGCGGCCGCCGCGGTCCTGTCGTGCGCGGCCTGCACGACCCCTGCGATCGAAAAGACCGTCTATCTGGCCGATTACCTCGCCGACGGCGACGCCGAGACCGATGCCGTGCCGGCCATCACCGCCGCGCTGGCCGACTGCGCCGCCACGGGTGCGAAGCGCCTGGTGCTGCCGGGCGGACAGCTGCGCCTGCGTCCGGACCTGGCCTCCGAGAGGTACGAATTCATCAGCAACAACGACGAGAGTCTGAAACGCATCGCCTTCCGGCTCTCGGACATGCACGACTTCACCATCGACGGCAACGGCACGGAGCTGCTCTTCACGGGCTTCGTCTCGCCGTTCGACATCGAGAACTGCTCGAACATCACCGTCTGCGACCTGTCGGTCGACTACACGCGCACGTTCCACTCCGAGGGCGTCATCGTCGGCACGGGCAAGGGCTGGCTCGATATCCGCTTTCCCGACGAATACCTCTGCTCCACGCGCGACGGCATACTCCGTTTCCGCGATGCGGAGGGTACGGTCTATCCCTACTCCAACCTTCTGGAATTCGACATCGAGAAGCGCGAGCCGGCATTCCACGTCAACGACTTCTGGCTGTGGAGCCCGATCCAGGCCGAGACGCGCCCCGACGGCGTAGTCCGCATCAGGCGCGACGACCTGACGGGAACCGTGGGCAACGTGCTCGTCTTCGGAGCTGCGGCACGCTACAACCCCTGCTTCACGCTCTACGGTTCGCGCAACGTGACCGTTCGCGACGTCGACATCTACCATTGCGGCGGTATGGGCGTAATCGCGCAGTGCAGCCGCAACATAGAGCTCGAACGCGTCCGTGTGACGCCCGCTCCGGGCAAGAACCGCATGATAAGCATCACGGCCGACGCCACGCATTTCGTCAACTGCGGCGGCTACATCCGCATGATCGACTGTCTGTTCGAGAACCAGAAGGACGACGCGACCAATATCCACGGTCTCTATATGCCCGTCGAGCGAGTGCTGGCCGCCGACCGTCTGCTGTTGCGCTGGCGCAACTCGGGACAGTACGGCGTCGATTTCCTGCGCGAGGGAATGCGCGTCGAGCTCGTCGACAACGACACGCTCGGCTCCTACGCGCACCGCACGGTGAAGAGCGTGCGCCGCATAAACAAACACTGCACCGAGGTGGCGTTTACCGAACCTCTGCCCGAGTGCACGGCCGCGCGGCATCTGGTGGCGGCCGACGACGAGTACCCCGACGTCCTTATCCGCGGCTGCACGATTCGCAACAACCGCGCACGCGGCCTGCTGCTCGGCTCGCGCGGACACACGGTCATCGAGGACAACTATTTCCACAGCGCCGGTGCGGCCATACTCTTCGAGGGCGACGGCAACTACTGGTACGAGCAGTCGGGTGTCAAGGATGTCGTAATCCGCGGCAACATCTTCGAGAACGGCAACTACGGCTGCTTCGGCTGGGGCAAGGCCGTCATCGCCGTGGGCAGCGGCATCCCCGACCGCGCCCGCAGCCGCTACCACGGCGGCATCGTCGTGGAGAACAACACATTCCGCGTCTTCGACCCGCGCATCGTCAACCTCTACTGCGTCGACGGATTCCGCTTCGCGGCCGACAACCGCATAGAGATGACGACGGCCTATCCCTACGTTCTCGACGAGCAGCGCCGCTTCGTGGCCGAGGATTGCGACAACGTGAATATCGAGTATGTCGAACGAAAATAGCGTTTTGCCGGTATGAAAAGACTCCTTGCAGCAGTTTGGGCGCTCGTCGCCCTTACGAACGTCTCCGCCGCAGTGAAACTCCCGGGCGTGCTGAGCGACGATATGGTGTTGCAGCGCAATGCCGAGGTCAATCTGTGGGGCGAGGCCGCCCCCGGACGCCGCGTGCGCATCCGCACGTCGTGGAACAATGCCCGCTACGACGTGCGGGCCGACGAGGCCGGACATTGGAGCGTGCGCGTGGCGACCGGCGACGCCGGAGGCCCTTACTCGATAACTTTCGACGACGGCGACCGTGTGACGCTCGAAAACATCCTGCTGGGCGAGGTGTGGATTTGCGGCGGACAGTCCAATATGGAGATGCCCGTCTGCGGATTCATGTACCAGCCCGTCGAGGGCGGCGTCGACGCAATAGTCGACGCCGGTTCGTATCCCGAAATACGTCTGTTCACCGTTCCGCGCGTGTCGTCGGCCGAACCTCTGTCGGACTGCGACGCTTCGTGGGAGGTCTCTGCTCCCGAGTCGGTGAGCCGTTTCAGTGCCGTGGGCTACTTCTTCGGCCGCACGCTGCATAAGGTTCTGGGCGTCCCTGTGGGGCTGATAACGTCGAATTGGGGAGGCTCGACCATCGAGACGTGGATGACCGAGGAGTCCATCGACGCGATCGAAGGCATCGACCTTGCCGCCGCCAAGTCGGGAGTCTACGACAACAGCATCGTGCAGCGGCTCTACAACGGAATGATACTGCCCGTGTGCAACTTCACGGCCAAGGGATTCATATGGTATCAGGGCGAGTCGAACCGCAGGAACTGGTACGACTACAAGGCTTTGCAAGTGGCTCTGGTCGACCTGTGGCGCAAGACGTGGGGCGATGAGACGATGCCGTTCTATATGACGCAGCTCGCTCCCTACCGCTACGAGGGCGACGATCTGCGTTCGCTGCCGCTGGTCGTCGAGGCGCAGTACAAGGCTGCGGCCGAGATTCCCCATTCGGGTATCGCCGCGACCGGCGACCTCGGCAATCCCACCTGCATACATCCGCCCCGGAAGCTCGAAGTGGGCCGCCGTCTGGCCTATCTCGCCCTGACGAACGACTACGGCGTGCGCGGCATGCCGCGTCCTGCCCCGACGTTCGCATCCATGGAGCGCGACGGCAGCAAGCTGGTGCTTAGCTTCGATAACCTCTCGGCCCGCCACTCGTGGAACGACCCCGACAGCTTCGTTGGCTTCACGGCCGACGGCTACGTGCGTCCGCAAGGTTTCGAGGTCGCCGGCGAGGACAGGGTCTTCCACAGGGCCAAGGCCAGCTTCAAGTGGTGGGAGAACAAAATCGAGGTGAGCTGCGACGAAGTCCCCGAGCCGGTTGCCGTGCGCTATGCGTTCCGCAACTACTGCCCCGAGGCCGACGTCCGCACGACAATGGGCCAGCCCCTCGTGCCGTTCCGCACCGACGACTGGCCGTTGGACGACATAGGCGAAATCCGCTAACCGTCCGGTCATGAAGTATCTGTACGCCATCCTGATAGCGTCGGCCGCATTCATGTGCGGCTGTGCGTCGGCTGCGCACAGCGTTTCCGTGGCCGACTATCTCGACGAGTACACGCTCGACGGCGATGCCACGCTCGCATTCCGCCGAGCCGTCGAGGAGTGTCGCCGAACGGGAGCTGACGTGCTCGAAGTCCCGGCGGGGGAGTACCATCTCTATCCGCACTGCGCCTTCGAGAAGTACTGTTACGTCAGCAACAACAGCGCCGGACTGAAACGCTTCGTCTTCGACCTCGCGGGGCACGACGGCCTGACGGTCGAGGGCAACGGCGCGAAGCTCGTTCTGCACGGCTACGTCTCCGCATTCACGGTGGACTCGTGCCGCAATGTCGAGATTCGCAATCTGACTGTCGACTATGCGCGCACGTTCCATTCCGAGGGTCGAATAGTCCGTGCCGGTGACGGCTGGCTCGATTTGACGTTCCCCGCAGACTACCGTTATGCCGTCCGAAACGGCGATTTGCACTTCTCCGATGCCGAGGGAAACTCATATCCGTTCTCGCATCTGTTGGAGTTCAGCGCCGAGCGCCGCGAGCCCGAGTTCATGGCCGACGACTACTGGCTTACGGACGGCACGATTCCCGCCGAGGTGCAGCCCGACGGTTCGGTGCGCATATTCAAGAAGGGGCTGCGCGGTACTCCCGGCAACATCCTGCTGCTCGGGCCAGCACACCGTCTCTGTCCGGCGTTCGCCATAAGCGACAGCCGCGGAGTGACCCTCCGCGACGTTACGATCCGCCACTGCGGCGGTATGGGTGTCGTGGCGCAGCGCAGCGGCGACGTGGAGCTCAACCGCGTATTTATCGAACCCGACCCGGAGTCGGGACGCATGATAAGCATCACGGCCGACGCCACGCACTTCTCGCACTGCGACGGCTACGTGCGTATGATAGACTGCCGCTTCTTCAATCAGGTCGACGACGTGACAAACATTCACGGCATGTACGGCATCGTCGAACATATCCTTTCGTCCGACCGCATTCTGGTTCGCTTTCCCCATGACCAGCAGTACGGACTCGATGTTATCCGCGCAGGCGAGCCGGTCGAGATGGTGAAGAAGATGAGCCTTATGACCTACGACTCGATAGGCGTGAAGTCGGTCGTGCGACTGAACAAGGAGCGCTACGAGGTGACGTTCGACCGCCCCGTCGCGGCCGAGTCCTCCGAAGGCGACCTGATTACCGAAATGCGCTACCCCGAGGTGCTCGTCAAGGGCTGCCGCATGGGCAATAACCGCGCCCGCGGCCTGCTGCTCGGTTCGCGCAAGCACACCGTGGTCGAGGATTGCTGGTTCCATACGCCCGGGTCGCCCATTTACTTCGAGGGCGACGGCTACTACTGGTACGAGCAGGCCGGCGTGCGCGACGTGGTGATTCGCAACAATGTGTTCGATAACTGCAACTACGGCAAGTATGGCTGCCATGCCTGCATATCGGTAGGTTCCGGTCCGCGCGAGAATCGCGCCGAGAGCATGTACAACCGCAATATCGTAATCGAAGACAACACGTTCCGTGTCTTCGACCCGCGCATATTGAATCTTTACAGTGTCGACGGCTGCCGTTTCGCCGGCAACCGCATAGAGCGGACCGACGACTATCCGTTCGTATTCGACGATACGCGTCGATTCGTGACCGAGGATTGCGCCAACATAGACATACGGCCTTAACCGGCGGAAAATAATGCACCCCGTTCCGTTACGCCGGACGCAGAGCCGAACCTGTTCGAACTGTGCCGAGGCGGGAGATGGACGAATGAAATTCAACCCTATGAAGACTAAAACCTTTTTTTCGATTGTCGCCGTTGCGGCCGCTGCGTGGTTCGTTCCGGCGAGCGCAGCCGCTCCGCGCGAATTCAACCTTTCGAGCCCCGACGGGCGTCTTGCGCTTTGCGTCACGACCGGCGAGACGACGCTCTATTCGCTCTCGGTCGACGGAGAGTGCGTTCTCGCACCTTCGCGAATCGCCATGCGTTTGGCCGACGGCCGCGTGCTGGGCGACCGCACGCGTGTGAGCAAGGCCTCGACCCGCCGCGCGGCGGAGCATATCGTGGCTCCGCTATACCGCCAGCGCGAATTCACGGCCGAATACAACGGTCTCGACCTCCGCATGTCGGGCGGCTACGGCATCGAGTTCCGCGCCTACGACGACGGAGTGGCCTACCGCTTCTACTCTTCGTCGGCCGATTCGCTCACCGTAGCCGAAGAGTGCGTGGAGTTCAACATGGCCGGCGACTATCCTGTAATCATCCCCTATGCCGACCGCCGGCCCGACATCTACGAGAGCTCGTTCGAGAGCCAGTACACGTTCGAGCCTGCGAGCGCCGTGCGCACCCATACCGACCGCCTGGCCTTTATGCCTGCGGCGGTCGACCTCGGCAGCCGCGGGTGGCTGCTTCTGACCGAGGCGGATGTCGAGGACTATCCGGGGCTCTTCGTCGCTGCGGGCAGCCTCCCCTATTCGCTGCGCGGCGTGCATCCTCCCGTTCCGGCCGAGACGCGCATAACTGGCAGCGGCTCGAAACGGCCGGTCGCATACGGCGACTTCATAGCACGCACCGGGGGCCGCCGCACCTTCCCGTGGCGTGTCGCGGCCTATGCTGCCGACGACAGGCAGCTGCCTGTCAACAATATGGTCTTCCAGCTCGCCGCTCCGAGCCGTATCGCCGATACCGGGTGGATTCGCGGCGGCCGTTCGACGTGGGACTGGTGGAACGGTGCGAGAGTGTTCGGTGTCGACTTCCGCGCCGGAATCAACACCCGCACCTACATGTATCACATCGACTTCGCCGCCCGCTTCGGCATCGAGTACGTACTCATCGACGACGGCTGGTACCGCCGCGGCGAGACGACGCTCTTCGAGCCGGTGGAGGACATCGACATCGAGGCTCTGTGCCGCTACGGCGAGCAGAAGGGCGTGCGCATCATTCTCTGGGCCGTGGGAAATGCCCTGCTCTCCGAAGCCGAGAGCGTATGCGGGCGCTACGCCGCCATGGGCGTGGCCGGTTTCAAGGTCGACTTTTTCGATGCTCAGGACCAGCTTCTCGTGCGCGACATCTACGCTCTGGCCGAGGCGACGGCCCGCCACCGTCTGCTGATAGACTTCCACGGCATGTACAAACCGACGGGGCTGAGCCGCACGTGGCCCAACGTGGTCAACTACGAGGGCGTTTTCGGTCTGGAACAGATGAAGTGGACCGACCGCGACCGCGCCGACATGCCGCTCAACGATGTGACCATCCCGTTCGTGCGCATGGCCGCCGGCCCGATGGACTACACGCAGGGAGCCATGATAAACGCCTCGAAGGCCGATTTCCGCGCTGTCGACAAGCGTCCGATGAGTCAGGGCACGCGTGCGCATCAGGTGGCCATGTACGTCGTCTACGACTCGCCGCTGGTCATGCTGTGCGACTCGCCCTCGCACTACCTGCGCGAGCAGGAGACCACGCGTTTCATCTGCGACATTCCATCGGTCTTCGACCGCACGCAGGTGCTCGACGGCCGAGTCGGCGAGTACATCGTCACGGCGCGCGAGAGGGACGGAGCGTGGTATGTCGGCGGCATGACATCTTGGCAACCGCGCACGGTCGGCGTCGACTGCTCGTTTCTGGGCGAGGGCGAGTGGGAGGTGCGTCTGTTCCGCGACGGCGTCAACAGCGACCTCTCGGCCGAAGACTACCGCATCGAGACGCTTCGTGCCGGCTGCGGTTCGCGAATCGACGTCGGCATGGCGCCCGGCGGAGGCTTCGCGGCGATATTCACGCGTCTGCGCTGATTTGCAGACGGCGGCGGCCCGAGACGGCCGCCGCTCCTGCATATTTCGATGCCTCGTTCGGTCGCAGGTATTGTTTTTTTCGATGCCGTTTCGTATCTTTGACTTCGTCTTAGATGCTCGCGCCCGGCCGCGAGGCCCGATATCGGAATATCGGCTCCGCCCGGCGAACCCGCAGACGGATTTAACGTTGGCGACCGGCCCGACGGTATCTGCGACAATCTAACCATGGAGGGAATTGCGAGGATGAAATATCTGCTGAGCCTTACGGCTGTTGTCTTGTCTCTGGCCGCGGCGGCGGCCACCGAGTGCCGCTTTCGTCACTATACCGACGCCAACGGATTGTCGTCCAATACCATACAGAGTATCTGGCAGGACGGCAAAGGCTATGTGTGGATAGGTACGGCCAACGGGTTGGACCGCTTCAACTCGAACGACTTCGTCAATTTCCGCGCTCGCTGCGACTGCGGCCGGCAGTTGGAGAACGACTGCATCTACGCCATCTGCGGCGAGAATTCGACGGGCCGCGAACGCATATGGGCCGGCACCAACGACGGCATATTCATATTCGATACCTTCGAGAACGGCTTCGAGCGTTTCCCGCTCGCAAGCTCCGACGGCGAGCTGCGCAATATTGCGGTATATGCTCTTCTGGCCGACGCTTCGGACTGCATGTGGATTGCCACGCTCGGCGCCGGCGTGTTCCGCTACGACACGCGGAGCGGCCGCACCGAACACTTCGATTCGCGGTCGCATCCCGAAGCCTTCCCGTCGGATGTCGTCCCGTCGCTGCTGCTCGACAACGGCAACCACGTGTGGCTCGCCTGCGAGCAAACCGTCTCGCGATACAATCCCGAGAGCGGCACCTTCTCGACATTCCGTGTCGAGGATACGCGGCAGCGGCTCGCCATTTCGCGCGTGAGCCGACTGTGCCTCGATTCGTTCGGCAACATCTGGATCGGCGGCTACGACTCGGAGATGTTCAAGTTCGAGGTTCAGCAGCTCGCCTTCACGGCCAACCGTCCGGCCAAGAGCTTCGGCCGCGTGCGCTCTCTGATAGAGCATCTTCCGGGAGTCATGCTGCTCGGTACCGACTCGGGGCTGGTCGATTTTTATGTCGAAAACCGCGAGTACCGCCACCTGGACGACGGAACGTCGGGCCGCAACGGCCGTCTGACCGACAAATTCGTGCACTCGATACTCAAAGACCGCGACGGCGGCATATGGATAGGCACCTACTTCGGCGGAGTGAACTACCTCTCCCCGTGCGGCATGCTCTTCTCGTCGCTCGAAGGCGGCGAGGGGTGCGGACATGTCATAAGCAAGTTCTGCGAGGATGCCGACGGAAACATCTGGATAGGCAGCGACGACTGCGGACTGAGTCTCTACGATCCGCGCTCGGGCAGCTACGAGAAGGTGGAGATAGACTCCGCAGCCACGGAGCTCAACATCCACGCCCTGACTGTCGACGAGGGATGCCTGTGGGTCGGAACCTACGGCAGCGGACTCTACCGCATGAATCTCCGCACCTGTCGCGTGCGTCATTTCACGGCGCAGGAGCAGGGGCTGGACAATCTCGACGTCTATGCGCTCCACCGCGACGCGTCGCACCGGCTGTGGATAGGCACGAAAGCCGGAATATGCGTCTACGACGACGAGTCGGACTCGATTTCGTGCGCATGCCCCTTGGAGTACAACGGCGATGTCGTCGACATATGCGAGGATCTCGAAGGGTGCGTGTGGTTCGCCACCATGGGCAACGGCCTGATACGCTACTCGTATCGCAGCGACGAGTTCGACCGCTTTCCGATAGGCGGCGAGCGCCGTTGCGACTACGTGAGCTCTCTGGCCATGGGGGCTACCAAGCTGTGGATAGGCACGCAGGGCAGCGGGCTCTACCGTTACGACATCTCCTCGGGTGCGGTCGAGCGCGAGTTCGCCGATACGGGCTATGCCGACTGCTCGGTGTTTCAAATCGTACAGAACGGCGAGGAGCTGTGGCTGACCACCAATCACGGTCTGTTGCAATACAACTACGGCCGTCGTCAGCTGCCGGTGGCCTACACGTCGGATGACGGACTGCTGGCCAACATCTTCAATTTCAATTCGGGTTTCAAGTCGCTGTCGGGCCACATCTACATCGGCAGCAACAACGGCGTGAATAGGTTCTACCCCTACGATTTCGTCGATTTGAACCGCACGGCCGAACCCGACGTGGTGTTCGGCGACATCAAGTTTTTCGGCCGCAGCACTCTCTCCGACGATGTCGCGCCGCCGGTCGACTGCCTCCGCCGTGTCGAAATACGCGGCAGCCGGGTGTCGTTCAGTCTCGATTTCATAGCTCTCAACTACTCGTCGCCGCTCAGAACCGTCTATCGCTACCGTCTGAACAACATCGACAAGGAGTGGATTACGGCCGGCGTCAACCACCGCTCCGGGCAGCAGCGCGTCTCGTACTCCAACCTCTCGCCCGGCAGGTACCGCTTCACGGTCAGCGCCTCGGACGACGGCGAGCATTTCGGCCGCGAGTCGTCGGTCGACATCGTCGTGACAGCTCCGTGGTGGATGTCGAATCTCATGCGCGTTATCTATGCGGCGCTCTTTCTGTTCGGCGCGGTTGCGGCGGTAGTCCGCTGGCGGCGGCGCGTGGCCATCGAGCACAGCAAGGAGCTGGCGGCCGTTGCGAGCAAGAACGACTGCGATGTCATGCGGGCTAAAATCAACTTCGTCGTCGATGCCGAGGAGGAGGTCTGCGAACCGCTGTCGCTCATTTCGGCTATGGCTTCCGAGCTGTCGGAGCGCGGAGGCCTGCCCGTGTCGCTGTCGGAGGAGGTCGAGCGCATACGTCGCAATTGCGAAGTGCTGGCCTCGCGCGTAGGCCGGATATTCGACGTCCTCGCGTCCGATACCGCCGTGCTTGCGCAGCTGCAAAATGACGTACAAAGCCCCGTGCAGTCGAAAATTCCCCCCCCCTCGATCCGGGAGTCCGGGCCGTG
Organism: uncultured Alistipes sp.; assembly: GCA_947174295.1. Lineage (GTDB taxonomy): Bacteria > Bacteroidota > Bacteroidia > Bacteroidales > Rikenellaceae > Alistipes. Next base: position 21,547 of record CAMWIG010000009.1, read on the forward strand.
GCAGGATGCCGATAATGCGGCTGCCGGCCGTGTGAACGTGCTGTTCGTCGACAGCAACGAGGAGTATCTGCATTTCTGGGTGCGCAATCTCTCGCGATCGTTCGCCGTGCAGGGTGCCGGCGGCGGCGTGCAGGCTCTGCAATTATTGCATTCGAACCGTTTCTCGGCCGTCGTCTGCGGCATGATGTCCAAGAGCGACATGGACGGCATAGCGTTGAGCAAGGCGATAAAGACCGACGAGTCGTATGAGGACATTCCGGTGATTCTGCTCTCGTCCGACGTCTCGAAACAGCTCAGAATGCGGGCTCTGCACGCCGGAATCGACGCCTGCCTGCCGAAGGATGTGACGATGGACTATCTGTCGTTGCAGATACGCACCCTGATAGAGGGCCAGAACCGATTGCGGTTCAAATATTCGCGCAATCCCTACCGGCGTTCGGGCGCCGACGACGACACGCTGCGCGCCAACGACTTCATGGAGCGGCTCAACCGCTACGTAGGCGACAACCTGTCCGATACCGACATGACCGTCGACGACATCGCCGCCGCGCTGCGCGTGAGCCGCACGCAGCTCTTCCAGCGCATTCGCGAGATAGCCGGCACCACGCCCAACGAGCTGGTGCGCTCCATACGACTGAAACGCGCCGCCGAGCTGATGGCCGACAGCAGCGATCTGCGCGTGTCGGAGATAAGCTATATGGTCGGTTTCGCGTCGGTCTCCTACTTCGCCAAGTGCTTCCGCCAGCGATTCGGCGAGCTGCCGAATCAGTACATGGAGCGTTGCCGCCGTTCATAGCGAAGGCTCCCTGCCGGGGAGCCTCCGTCGTTATGCCGCGCCTGAACCGCGGCCATAACCTGATGCGTACTTTTTATGTGAGAGGAGTCGATGGTTTCCGTAGCAAATCAGTTGCCGCCCTGTCCGCCCTTGCCCGAGGACATCACGTCGTCGTTCGAGATGGAGCGCTCGGTGCTCTTGACCTGGATGTTCTGCTTGCCGAAGCGCCAGCCGAGCGAGAAGCCGAACTGACGGTTGCGGCTGCGGTTGCGGTTCCAGCTTATGTATGTCGGAGTCGAGGATGTCGACGTGTAGTCGATGTACTTGTTGAAGGGGTTGTAGGCCGAGAGCGTTATTTCGAGCTTCTTCTTGAAGAGGCTCTGCTTGACGCTCAGATAGTAGTAGTAATATCCGTCGCTCGACGACATGAGCTGCGCGTATCCCGACGAGTAGCCTTCGCCCACGGAGAGCCGCGCCTCCTTCCACAGTGCGAAGTCGGCGTTGAAGTTCTGGGAGAAGGAGTATTTCGAGTTGTCGATGCCCTGCGAGGCGAGCGAATATTTGTCGTACACGCCGCGGAGCGACATCGAGATGTTGACCTTCTCGTTGGGGCGGTACGATACCGAGCCGTTGAGGGCTGCGCCGCGCTGGCGCACGTCGTTGCTGTACGTGGTGTTGGCCACGCCCGCGGCGTCGACGAACGAGTAGCGCGTCACGTAGTTGTTCGAGAAGCTGCCGGTCATCTCCCACGAGGTGCTCCACTTGTTGGAGTAGTAGCCGTATTTGAGCGAGAAACGGTTGAACGTCGCGGCTTTGAGGTTGGGATTTCCGTAGGATATGTTCATCGGGTCGCTCTCGTCGCGGTAGGGCGACATCATGCCTATCCACGGGCGTTGCAGACGCTGCGTATAGGTCAGCGAGAGCGTATGCCCCTCCTTGGGCTTGTAGGTGAAGCTGGCGTAGGGTATGAAGTTGAACATCGTGTTGTGTATGCCGTAACGCCCCTCCTCCGACGAGTCGACCTCGGCGTCGTTCCACATCTGTTCCAGACGGCCGCCGGCGCGCACCGAGACCTTGTCGTGCGTGTAGGTGTAGCCGGCGTAGATGCCCAGAATGTTCTGGTCGTAGCGCATGTCGGTGCGCGTGGCTGCGTCGGCGATGATGTTGCCCTCGTCGTCGTGCGGGGCGTAGTTGCCGTAGGTGTTCGTGCGGCGGAATATGTACTTCGTGCCGGCCTCGACGGAGTGGTGCTCGTCGATGGGATTCACGTAGTCGATTTGCAGGGTGTTGTCGGTGCTTCGGTCGTCGTCGTTCGACCGCGACGAGTAGAGCGACTGCGGGATTCGCCCCGATACGGGGGTGATTGCCGACCACGAGGGGGCGTCGTCCTTGTCCATGTTCACTTCGTCCGAGACGGTCAGCAGGTGACCTTCGCGGCCGAACGTGTGCTCGTAGTTGAGGCCTATGCTGCCGCCCGTGTAGTCGTAGTGCGAGCGTGCGGCGTTCGTGTATTCGTAGACGCTGCCGCCGGCCTTGTCGTCCATGCGCTCGGTCAGCCGCTGGTCGTTGTGGTTCTCGCCCCACCAGAACGCACCTTCGAGCGTCAGCAGGTTGAGCGTGTCGGGCTGGTAGCTCGCGCTGAGCGACCCTCCGGCGTGGCGGCCGTCGAAGGCGTACTCGCCCGCGGCGCGGCGGCGGTAGAACTCGTCGGAGGTGAGGTTCACGCGCTCCGACCGATAGCCGGCTCCCTTGCCGAAGGGCGATTCGTAGCAGCTGAAATATCCGTTCACCTGTGCTGCGAACTTGCCTTGCTGCATGGCTGCCGTGGCATTGGCGAACTCGCCGATGTGGGCGTCGAAGCGCATTCCGAAGTTCACGCTGCCGTTGTAGCCGTTCATGTCGTTCTTCTTGTCGGTGATGATGTTGATGATGCCGCTCGCGCCGTCGGC
>CAMWIG010000010.1 GCA_947174295.1 uncultured Alistipes sp.
GCGTATACACGCTCGACATTCAGGTGGCCAACGCCGACGGATACGAGATTTCGGGCTCGTTCAACGGCGAAATAGCCGACATGGAGCGCAAGAAGCCGGCGACCGAAATGGTCATGCAGAGCGCCGAAGCGACTATGTACGGAGGCTACACCGCCAAGAACGCCAGCCTGAAACTGTACAAGGGCGACGACAAACTCGAACTCGACATCTACTACGACATCAATGCCAAATACCTGCCCGCAGGAAAATACACCATCGGCAGCGGCTCGACGGCAGGCATGATCGACAACTCGCCGACCTACACCTACTTCTGGCACAACGGCACCAAACTCTCGCTGACGAGCGGCACGGTCGAGGTGGCGATAGTCGACGGACTGTACGACATCGTGGCCGAGTTCCCGACCGACGAGGGCGACTACAAGCTCACATACAAGGGCGCAGTCGACGGATTCGCACTCTACTACGACCTCGCTGCGACGGCTGCGAAGCGTCTCGAAGTGAACGACGAAGTTCCCGGCGAGTACTACATCAAACTCAACGACACGGATTGGAAGTTCGAGCTCGCCCTCGACATCTTCGCCGACCCCCAGTCGACCACACTGCCCGAGGGCACCTACACCGTAGGCACCGGCACCAACCCCGGCACCATAGGCCCGGCGAGCGGCATCGACATCTACAAGCCGTTCAGCGCGCACGAGCGTTTCGCGACCGGCACGGTGACGGTCACCAAGGCCGGCGACGTCTACACGCTCGACATGAACCTGTCGGACGAGAGCGGATACGAAATGAAGGGCTCGTTCACGGGTAAAATCGCCGACATGGAGCGCGCATCGACCAATCCGGGCGATGTAATCGTACTCGTTCCCGACACCGACAGAACGCCGGACGCACTCGGAACGGACACCAATCCGCTGTTGAAATTCTATTCGGGCGAGACGACGCTCTCGCTCGACATATACACTTCGGGCAACTATCTGACCGCAGGCACGTACACCATCGGCGCCGGTTCGTCGGCCGGCATGATCGACAACAGATACACGACGTATTGCTACCTTTGGTACAACAACCAGAGATATGCACTCAACAGCGGCACCATGACCGTTGCCGTAAACGGCGATATCTACGACATAGAAATCGAGTTCACGACCGACGCAGGCTCCTTCAAACTCGCCTACACGGGAACGCTCAAACGATAAAAATCGGACTTACGCCAAGAAACATCACAAATAACCTATCACTATGAAAAGGCTCTTTTCGAAATATGCCGCGGCAACGCTGTGCATCGTCGCAACGCTCTTCGCGGCGGCATGCTCCGACAGCGGCGACGATAACCCGACCGGCAACCTTGCGGTCAAGCTGACTGCCGAAACGGCTACGCACAACTCACTGACCTTCACCGTCAAACCCTCGGGCGCGCAGAAGTGCGCATGGGTATGCGTCGAGAAAGGCGCGACGATACCCTCCGCCGCCGAGATTCTCGAATCGGGAACCGCTGCGGCGGCCGACAAGGCTTCGACCTACGAAGCTGCGAACCTCGCACCCGAAACGACTTACGTCATCGCCGCGGCAGTCGCCGACGCGAACGGCGGCACGGCATCCGCCGAGCCGCTCGAAATGACGACCGCCGCATCGGAATTCGACGGTTACGACGCCGACGTGCTCGTCGATGCAGTATACCGCAGCGACAACTCGGCAGGAGCAGGCAACTACGTGCTGGTAATCTCCAACGCACAGCCGGCTGCCGACGGCGATCCGGCGGCTGTGGGCGAGTTCCAGATGCAGCTCGACCTCTACAACGCGGCCGACAGCGACCCAGTGAATGCGGCTCTGCCCGCCGGAACCTACGAAATGCAGACCGACCTGTCGGCATTCACGTGGAATCCGCAGCACTCGGCGCTCTACATCCGCACGGCCGAGGGCGACAACGGCGTCACCGTATCGCCGATGATCGCAGGCAGCGTGACCGTATCGCGCTCGGGCATGAACTACACCGTCACAGCCGACATGACGCTCTTCACGGGCGAGGAGCTCAAAGTGCGATACACGGGTCCGATTCCGTTCGTGCAGGGAGGCAGTTCGTCCTTCGACCGCTTCCAGACCCCGCAGAACATAGCATTCGAGACCATGCAGGGACGTTTCTACGGCAACTGGTTCTATCCGCACGCCGACGACATGAACGTCGAGATGTTCTGCGGAACATTCAACGAGAACAACACCCTCGTGGACGGATACTACATGACTCTGCCGGTCTACATGCCCAAAATCGAAAACCCCGAGAAGGCGCAGCCGCAATTCATCGAGGGTACGTACCGCATCGTCACCACTCCCGGCGCCAGCGTGAACAACATACCCTACACAATCAGCCACGGACAATACATCGAGGTGTTCGGCATAATGGTCGAAGTGGGCGCATACGTCACGCACGTAGACTCCAAGACGGGCAAGCGCACGCTCGGACTTATCGTGGACGGAACCGTAGACGTGAAACGCTCGGGTGCGAACTACTCCGTGGCCATCGACTTCGTCACGGCGGAGGGCGTTTCGATCAAGGGTTCGTATGAGGGTGCACTGACCGCACGCAACTTCTGCGACAATTCGAGCATGCAGCCGCGGCCGTGGAGCACGCTCACCTCGGACTACACGCTCGTACTGCCCGAAACGACGATTGCAGGCGCATTCTACATGGGCGAATACCTCATACAGGGCCAGGAGTCTTGGATTATCTCCGTGATGAACGAAGGCGGCGACATGATAACCAGCGAGATAATGGTTCCCGCAGGCAACGGGCCGAACGTTCCCACGGGCAGGTTCGACATCTCGGCATCGCTCGGCCCGAACACCGCGCTGCCGGGATTCCAGTCCTTCGGAGGCGATATTCTCTACACGTGGTACGGCGACCTGGGCAGCACCGACGGCGACGGATACCAGACGCGTCTGGCCCCGATAGCCGAGGGTTCGATAACGATATCCAAGGTCGGCGCACAGTACAAATTCGTATTCGACCTCATCGACGATGCCGGCAAAAGCATCGTCGGCGAATGGACGGGTGCGGTCGACTCGGCCGACGTCTCCGGCAACATGTCCGCTGCGGCGAAGCGCGTGCTCCGAAACGCCAGGGCCCGCCGATAGGCACGCGGCTCGAAGCCATGAAAGAACCTCTTCCTTTCGGGGAAGAGGTTTTTCGTTTGCCGGGACGCACTCCCGCGCATCGGGCGGGCCGCACGAACTCCGCACGGCAGGCTCCGGCAACGGACAGATACAACGGCAATCAGCACCGGCGGCGGTCACTGCAACATATGCCGGCAACAAGCGCCGGCGGCAGAGAGTAGATGCCGATTCACCCGAAGTGCCGAAAAATTTTACCATGCAGCTGTTGCGATTTCGATATAAAATTGTTATAATTGTCGCACAAAAACACTCCGTTATGGCTGTTCACGCTTCGGGAAATCTGCACAAAGTGTCGATTTCGCGCATAAAAAAGGAGATGAAAGACACGGTCTATCTCTCCGACGACCTGGTAATCACCTCGATAGAGCCGGCGCATAATCCGTCGGCCGAATATCCCGTCGTACTCGACGGCTTCACGGCTCTGGTCATGATGAGCGGCGAGGCCACGATAGCCGTCGACACGCAGAACTACGACGTGCGGCAGAACACGATTGTGATACTCAGTCCCGAGTCGATAGTGAAGACCATACGCTGCACGGCAAACGCCTCGGCCTACGTGCTCTCGTTCTCGAAAGCGTTCGTCAACGACATACAAATCGACATCTCGACCTCGCTGCCCGTCTACATGCGCTTCGGCAAGGCCCCCTGTCTGCAAGTCACCCAGCGCGACGTGGACGAAATACGCCAGGTGTTCCAGCTCATCAAGACCATGATTCAGAGCGACAAGGAACAATACCGCAACGAAATCATACGCTCACTATTCACCTCGGCGTTCTACATCATCACCGAGCTCAACCAGCGCGACCAGCACAGCGTGGAGTACAAGCAGGGCCGCGGCGAGATACTCTTCGAGCAGTTCATGGAGCTGCTCTCGCAGTACAACAAGCGCGAACGCAACGTCAGCTTCTATGCCAAGCAGCTCAGCATCACGCCGAAGTATCTCTCGGCCGTGGTCAAGGAGGTGAGCGGCAAAACGGCCGCACGCTGGATCGACGAGTCGGTGATTCTCGAAGCCAAGACCCTGCTCAAATACTCCGGCATGAGCATACAGGAGATCGCCTACCATCTGAACTTCTCCACGCAGTCGTTCTTCGGCAAATACTTCAAGCAGCACACCGGGACGTCGCCCTCGCGATACAAACGAAAACGATAACCGACTAAAAACAACACTCTTATGATAAAGCGTTCGATACTCGCCGTGCTCTGCACGCTCGCACTTCTCCCCGCCGCAGCCGACGAAGGCATGTGGCTGCCGAGTCTCATCGCCCCGCGCATCAAGGATATGCGCGCCAAGGGCTTCCGTCTGACAGCCGAGGATATCTACTCGGTCAACCGCGCGTCGATGAAGGACGCCGTCGTACTCTTCGGCGGCGGATGCACCGGCGAGCTGGTCTCGGCCGAAGGGCTCCTTCTGACCAACCACCACTGCGGCTACGGAGCCATACAGCGCCATTCGGGCATCGGCCACGACTATCTGACCGACGGATTCTGGGCCCGCTCCCGCGAGGAGGAGCTGCCGAACGAGGGTCTGTGGGTGCGTTTTCTCGTGCGCATGGACGACGTCACGGAGCGTCTGTCCGCAGGTGAAACGGCGCAGGAGATAATCGCCGAGGCCACCGACGGCGGACGCTACAAGGCCGCCGTAGAACGCATGTACTACGGCAATCAGTCGTTCCTGTTCGTCTACGAGCAGTACGACGACGTGCGTCTGGTCGCAGCGCCGCCCTCGTCGATAGGCAACTTCGGCAGCGACACCGACAACTGGATATGGCCGCGCCATACGGGCGACTTCTCCGTATTCCGCATCTACGCCGACCGCGACAACCGCCCGGCCAAATATTCGCCAGACAATGTCCCCTACCGCCCGAAGCGCTACTTCCCCGTATCGACCAAGGGCGTCCGCGAGGGCGACTTCACCATGATTTACGGATTCCCGGGCAACACGCAGCAGTTCGTGACGGCCGATGCCGTGAACTACGTGCAGAACATATCCGACCCTGCGAAAATCGACATCCGCACCAAGCGTCTGGCGATAATCAAGGCCGCCCAGCAGAGCGACCCGGCTCTGCGCATACACTACGCCGCGCAGCACGCCGGAGTGGCCAACGCATGGAAGAAGTGGCAGGGCGAGGTGCTCGGTCTCTCACGCCGCGGAACGGCGGACAAGAAACGCGACTACGAGCGCCGATTCACCGAATGGGCCGCCGGCACTCAGTATCAGGACGTCACGGCCGAACTCCGCGAAGAGCACCTGCGCATAATACCCGTGTACTTCGCCCGCGAGATTCTCAACGAGACTCTGCGCGCGCTGCCCATACCCTACTCGGCCAGGGCGCTTGAACATCCGCTCTTCGAGCGCTGCATCCCCACCGAGCAGGCTCTGTTCCGCATGATGTTCGCCGAGTACGAACGCCATATCGGCAGCAGCGAATATGCCGTCGGCGAGTTCCGCCGCGGCGTGGAGCGCTACGGTTCGGCCGAAGCCTACGCCGACCGCATTTTCGAACTCGCACGCACCGACGCCGTGAACGAGGAGATTAAAACGCTCGTCGACGGCATCGCCGACAACGAGGCCGCCCTGCGCAAGGAGCTCGGCACCGCGGCGCTGCGCAACCTCAACAGCGCACGGCTCGACGAACTCTACGCCCGCTATCTGCGCGGCCTGCGCGAGTTCGACCGCAAGCGGGCATTCTTCCCCGACGCCAACCTCACCCTGCGCGTGGCCTACGGCACGGTCGCCGGATACGAATACGCCGACGGCGAGTACCACAAGCCGCAGACCACGCTCGCGGGAATCCTCGCCAAGGACAACCCCGAGGTCTACGACTACAACGTCCCGCAGCGCCTGCGCGACATCTGCGCCGCCGGGGATTACGGCCGCTGGGGCGTGGAAATCGACGGCCGGAAGACCGTCCCCGTCTGCTTCCTCGCCACCAACCACACCACGGGAGGCAACTCCGGCTCGCCGATAATCAACGGACGCGGCGAAATAATAGGCATAAACTTCGACCGCACGTGGCGCTCGACGATGAGCGACCTCGAATTCGACCCGGCCATCTGCCGCAACATATCGGTAGACATACGCTACGTGCTCTTCATAATCGACAAAGTCGGCGGTGCGGGATACCTCATCGACGAGATGGATTTAAGATAGCGTGCAAATGGAGTTCATCAGGTCGCTGCTTTTCGAACACACGCCCGTGCAGGCCATCGTCGTGCTCGCCGCGATATGCGCTGCGGGACTCGTGCTGGGCAAGATACGCGTGTGGGGCGTATCGCTCGGTGTGACGTTCGTATTCTTCGTCGGCATCCTCGCCGGACACGTCGGACTGTCGATCGACGGGCAGGTGCTCGCCTACGCACAGAATTTCGGACTCGTGCTGTTCGTCTACTCGCTCGGATTGCAGGTCGGCCCGGGATTCTTCTCCTCGTTCCGCAAGGGCGGAATGCGGCTGAACCTGCTCGGCCTCGCGCTGGTCGTGGCCGGAACGGCCTTCGCCGTCGTACTGTCGCGCGTGACGCCCGTGTCGCTGCCCGACATGGTGGGACTGCTCTGCGGCGCGGCAACGAACACCCCGGCGCTGGGCGCAGCACAGCAAACGCTCAGTCAGATGCACCTTCCGTCGGAGAGTCTGGCGCTCGGCTGCGCCGTGGCCTATCCGTTAGGCGTGGTCGGGGTAATCCTCGCCATCCTGCTCATGCGGCGGCTCTTCGTCCGCAACCACGAGATAGCCTCGCCCGACGCGGCGCACACCAACGAGACCTTCATCGCCACGTTCCGCGTCACGAACCCGGGAGTGTTCGGCATGGACATACCCCACTTCGCGCATATCAGCGGCACGCAGTTCGTCATCTCGCGCCTGTGGCGCAACGGCACGGTCTCCATCCCCGCCTCCGACACACGGCTCGAAGAGGGCGACCGTGTTCTTCTGACCACTTCGCGCCGCAACGTCGAGACTCTCGTGGCGCTCTTCGGCGAACAGGAGTCAACGGACTGGAACAAGGACGACGTCGACTGGAACTCAATAGACAACCGCCTTATCTCGCAGCGAATAGTCATCACGCGCCCCGAAATCAACGGCAAGCGTCTCGGCTCGCTGCGCCTGCGCAACAACTACGGAATCAACATCAGCCGCATCTACCGCAGCGACGTGCCTCTGCTCGCGACGCCCGATTTGGTACTGCAACTCGGCGACCGAGTGACGGTCGTGGGCGACGCACCGGCCGTACACAAGGTCGAAGCCGTGCTCGGAAACGCCGAACAGGACCTCAACGAACCGCACCTCGCATCGCTCTTCATGGGGCTCGTGCTCGGTCTGGCACTCGGCGCAGTGCCGATATTCCTGCCCGGCATGACGATGCCCGTGCGGCTCGGACTCGCCGGCGGCCCGATAGTGGTCGGACTTCTCGTCGGAGCTTTCGGCCCGCGGCTGCGAATACTGACCTACACCACGCGCAGCGCCAACCTCATGCTGCGCGCGCTGGGACTCGCCCTCTACCTGGCATGCCTCGGCTTGGCGGCGGGCGCGCACTTCTTCGAGACCGTCTTCCGCCCCGAGGGTCTGCTGTGGATAGCTCTCGGCGCATCGCTCGCCATCGTGCCGGTGCTCGTCGTGGGACTGCTTGCGCTCAAAGTCGCACGCCTCGACTTCGGCACCGTGTGCGGCATGCTGTGCGGCAGCATGGCCAACCCGATGGCCCTCAGCTACGCCAACGACACCATCCCCGGCGACAACCCTTCGGTGGCCTACGCTACGGTCTACCCGCTGTCGATGTTCTCGCGCGTCATCATAACTCAAATTATTTTGATGTTTTTTCTCTAAAAATTTTGTTATTTGCAAAATAGTTCCTACATTTGCACACCCAAATGAGAAATCAATGGCGCAAGCCCAGGTGGTGAAATTGGTAGACACGCTACTTTGAGGGGGTAGTGGACATTACGTCCGTGTGAGTTCGAGTCTCGTCCTGGGCACCACAAAAAGGAGGTTGACAGTTGTCAACCTCCTTTTTCCTTGATGCTGTATTTTACTCTTCCTGTAAAAAATTAATCTTAAATGTCTGTCTGCAACTTTTAGCACAATCACTCGTGTACCAATCAAACTCACGATAGCCACCTTTTCGTATGTAATCACTTATGATTTCATGATCTGTATTTATGGAACGCCCTGCACTATCGAAATGTTCTATCAAGATTGTAATGCCGGTAATATCATAATCCGAATTATTAACAAGTCGCAACCGGCCCTTAACGCCATTATTATAAACATGATAACCCGGAACAACAACCTCTAATTTCAAGTTATCTTGAAGATGTTTCAATATCCTTATCTTTTGTCTATCCCAATAGAACCACCAATCTGTATCGACTAGTCGAAAATCTAAATCGCGACATACTATAAAATTACAAGATTCGAATATCTGCCACTTACCATACTTATTTGTAAGGCCAAACCGCTGTTCAATTTCTATTGGCCGGCCAAACCCATTAACCGTTTGCCCTCTGGCTGAAACGATGACAGTCGAATCATTTTGGACAGTAGAGGTAAATTGCCAATTATCAGACGTATAAAACCTCCCACTATTCATATCTTCCCAAAATGCATCCGTCAGCAATCTTTTATTAATTTCTCGTGACGGAGTATTTGCATCTTTTAAAAATTCTTTGACTATGGCGATAGATTTATTCTCCACATTACTACATCCAAGCAAAAAAACCGAAGCCGCAATAACAAACAAAAACTTCTTCATAACCTTTAACTTATTAAAATATTCTCATTATGCTATTTTTTTTCTTCTTCGTTTTTTTCACGTTCCAACTCTTTCAACATCTCCTTCATTGCTTCTGCGTTCGCTTTTGCTTTCCGTCGATTATCGTAATTATAACAGAAAATAGCAATCGGAATCAAAATCAGCCAAATAATAACCATTAAACTTAGTAATCCTTCCATAACAATCTGTTTTTAATCGATTTTTAATAAATTATTTTTTACGATCCAACACGTCGAGCACTCTGAGCATGCGTTCCAGCTCCGACACCTCGTCGGGCGGGATGAAGTAACCGCCGTTCTGACGGGAATATTTTATGGTGATGATATTCGTGTCGATGTCCTTCATATCGCGCTGCACGGTTCTTCTGGATATCGCGACTCCATCCTCGTCTTTCAACGACTGTTGCAACAGCACGATCAAATCATCGAAACTGACATAACGGTTGTTTCTGATTAAATCTATAATCAGAACATACCGCCGCAACCGCATCATACGGGATGTAGAGCCGACCGTCACCTCTCGTTATCGGTTTTAAGACTATCGTAATATGTCCAAAGGAACTTGTCAGATTCCCAAAACGTGCACTCCAACCCGAAATACTCGATGAACGAGCGCACACAATCACGGAAAACGGCATAGTCGCGCAGGTTGCCCCGCCCGTCCGCACGGAATCCGTATTTGCGATTATAGGCTTTCAGCATCTGTTCTACATGGCTGTCGAATATCGGATAGCAGTCGGGATTCAGGAAATTGCAGAATTTAGACGCGAAGGAGTACAACACCGACTCCCTGCATCCTTTGCGGGCGATGCCGTGCCCGCATGCTATCATCGCAACGGCTTCGGGGCTGCCGGCGGCAATCAACGGCCGCACGGCATCCCGACGGTTATAGATATGGCCGGCCATGCGATAGACGTCGTTAAGATAGAGATTGGTGCTGTAAATCTGATTGAGGAAAACCACGACCGACAGAATACCGGCATAATCATCCGTGAATGAGTCGGCCAGCCTGCGTTGGAGTTCGTCGGACTGCACAAGGCAATCGTTAGCCTTATATACCGACAACCATCGCTCCATCAGAGTCTTAGTGGGTTTTTCCAGCAAGGGTTCGAGTTTCGTCGTCTTCATTTCGGTAGTTTTGAGTTTCGAAATTACGCGGCCACAGTGTCAAAATATGGCGCTTTACTATGCAAAAAAACGTGAACTTGACTCAATTTGCTTCTCCGGTATCGCCAAACACCTTGCTGTCAAACGAGTAAAGCTCACGCTGAAAACAACGTGAGCATCAACTTCACTCTTGACAGCTTCTGAATTTGGCGATTTCGAGAAGCAAGAATAAAAGCTAACGCTTTTTTAATATATGTCTACTATATGTCTATACCGTTACATATCTGCGGTTTTTAGGGTTGTATGGTAAAGACCGGTTACAATGACCGGTTACAACTTAATATCGTAAATCTGTATGACGCCGACGAGGCGGCCCGTGGCGGGGTCGGCGACAAGAAGCGTGTTGACCTTGTAGCGCGTCATCATCTTCTCGGCCTCGATGAGCTTCTCGCCGGGGGCTATGGTCTTGGGGTTGCGCGTGGCGATATCCATAGCCTTGATGTTGAAGAACTCGGCCTGACGGCTCTCCATCGCGCGGCGGATGTCGCCGTCGGTGACGATGCCCTGGATGTCGTCGCCGTCGCAGATGACGATAAGACCCAGACCGCCCTTGCTGACGGCATGAATCATATCCTTGGCCGAGCAGTCGGGAGCGACGACCGGCAGGTCGTGGCTGCGCATGACGTTGCCGACGGTCATCAGCAGGCGGCGTCCGAGGCTGCCGCCCGGATGCAGACGCGCGAAGTCCATGCTCGTGAAGTCGCGCAGCTTCATAAGCGCCACGGCCAGCGCGTCGCCCATGGCTATCTGTGCCGTGGTCGAGGTCGTAGGCGCGAGACGCAGGATGCAGGCTTCGTGCTCGACGGCGACGTTGAGATGCACGTCGGCATTCTTGGCCAGCGTCGACTCCGGGTTGCCGGTCATGGCAATCAGCCGGTTGCCGTTGGCATGGATGAACGGAACGATTTTCAGGACCTCGTCCGTCTCGCCCGAGTAGGACATGGCCAGAATGACGTCCTCGCGCGAAATCATGCCCAAATCGCCGTGGAACGCCTCGCCCGGATGCAGAAAGAAACTCGGCGTGCCGGTGCTGGCGAGCGTAGCGGCGAGCTTGCGGCCGACGAGGCCCGACTTGCCCATACCCGTTATAATCAGCTTGCCGCGGCTGGCGAGGATAGCATCCACCGCCGCGACGAACGTATCGTCGAGCTCGGCTGCCATTTTCGCAAGCGCCTCGGCCTCGGTGCGAAGCGTGCGGCGCGCCAAATCGAGAATCTCTTCGTGTGTCATATCAAAGCAGGGATTTTACTACGTTTTCGAAATCGGCGAGGGCCAGCATGTTGGGGCCGTCGCTCAACGCCGTGTCGGGAGTCGGGTGCACCTCGAAGAAGAATCCGTTCGCGCCGAACGCCTTTGCGGCCAGCGCCATGGCCGGCACGAACTCGCGGTTGCCGCCCGTCTTGCCGCCCGCAGCACCGGGGCGCTGCACGGAGTGCGTGCAGTCCATGACCACGGTCTTCGCGATGCCCAGCATGTCGGGTATGTTGCGGAAGTCGACGACCAAGTTGTTGTATCCGTAGATGTTGCCGCGCTCGGTGAGCCATATTTCACGGGCACCCGATTCGAGGGCCTTTTCATAGGGATAGCGCATGTCGGCGCCCGACAGGAACTGCGCCTTCTTGATGTTGACCGTCTTGCCGGTGCGGGCCGCGGCGACCAGAAGGTCGGTCTGGCGGCAGAGGAAGGCCGGAATCTGCAATACGTCGGCAACCTCGCCGGCGGGTGCGGCCTGCCACGCCTCGTGGATGTCGGTCAGGATGCGAAGACCCCACTTCGACTTCACGTCGGCAAGCATTTGCAGACCCTTGTCGATGCCCGGACCGCGGTACGACGCCAGCGACGTGCGGTTGGCCTTGTCGAACGACGCCTTGAAGATGATGTCGGTGCCAGCCGAACGGTTGATTTCGACCAGACGCGCAGCTACGGTGTCCAGCAATTCGGCCGATTCGATGACGCAGGGGCCGGCAATAAATACGGGATTCATAATCTATCGGGTTATTCGTTTCAGGAACTCTTCGGCACGCTCCAAATCCTCGGGAGTGTCGATGCCTATGGTCTCGACATCGGAGATGCCGACGCCAATTTTGTATCCGTTTTCCAGCCAGCGCAGCTGTTCGAGCGACTCGGCGAGTTCGAGCGTCGACTGCGGCAGCTCCGTAACGGCCGCCAGAGCGGCGGCGCGGAAAGCGTACATGCCTATGTGTTTGTAGAACGTGTGCGACGCAAGCCACTGCCCGCGCTCCACGCCGCGCAGATAGGGAATCACCGAACGCGAAAAGTAGACGGCATGTCCGCTGTTGTCGAGCACCACCTTCGGCGAGTTGGGATTCTCCAACGCGGCGAGTCCGTCCTCCGCGGCGAAGGGCTTCACGAGCGTGGCGATATCGGTCTGCGGGTCGTCGAAACACCGCTTTATGGCTTCGATTTGCGACGGACTGATGAAGGGTTCGTCGCCCTGCACGTTGATTACGACGTCGTAGGAGCATCCGCGCTCGCGGCATACCGTGTCATAGGCCTCGCGGCAGCGGTCGGTGCCGCTGCGGTGCTCGGCCGAGGTCATGACGGCCTTTCCGCCGAACGACTCCACGGCCGCGAAGATGCGCTCGTCGTCGGTAGCCACCACCACGTCGTCGACGGCAAGGCTCACCTGCTCGCAGACGCGCCGTATGACCGGCTTTCCGCCCAGCATGGCCAATGGTTTGGCCGGAAATCGCGTGGACGCGTAGCGGGCGGGGATGATTGCGATGTATTTCATAAATTCAAAATTCAAAATTCAAAATTCAAAATCGGACTTTATCCACTCTTCGAATTTCGAATGCCGATTTACAAAATCAAAGATATAAACAATGTCTCAAACATTGCAGCCGAAACATAAATAAAATTCAGAACCCGCAATTTTGAATTCTGAATTTTGAATTTGTACCCGCTATTGCTCCAAAGCGATAGCGAGTACGTCGTCGTTCGTGCGGACGTAGTGGAACGTCAGGCCCTCGACATATTCGGGCTTTATCTCCTCGATGTCCTTGCGGTTATCCTCCGAGAGTATCAGGTCGGTGATGCCGGCGCGCTTGGCTGCCAGAATCTTCTCCTTGACGCCGCCCACGGGAGTCACGCGGCCGCGCAGGGTCGTCTCGCCCGTCATGGCGATGCGCTCGCGCACGCGGCGGCCGGTGTAGGTCGACACGATGGAGGTCACCATCGTAATGCCGGCCGACGGGCCGTCCTTGGGAATGGCGCCCTCGGGAACGTGGATATCGATGTCGTGCTTCTCGAACACCGACGCGTCGATGCCGAGCTCTTCGTGGTGGGCCATGACCCACTCGTGGGCTATGGTCGCCGACTCCTTCATCACGTCGCCCAGATTACCCGTGAGGTTCAGCCGCCCCTTGCCGGGCGTGAGCACCGACTCCACGTAGAGGATGTCGCCGCCGACCTCGGTCCAGGCCAGACCCGTCACGACGCCCACCATACCGGCCACTTCGTACTGCTCGCTGAGGAACTTGGGCTTGCCGAGAATCTTCTCGGTCTCCGCAGCCGTGAGCTCGGGTGCGAACTCCTCGCCGAAGGCCACCTGCTTTGCGCGGGCGCGGGCTATCTTCGCAAGAATCTTGTCGAGCGAACGAACGCCCGACTCGCGGGTGTACTCGGAGACAATCTTCTCGAAAACCGGCTGAGGCACGGCGAGCTGGTCGTCCGCAAGACCGTGCGCCTCGCGCTGCTTGGGCAGCAGGTGCTGCCCGGCGATGCGCAGCTTGTCTTCGAGTATGTAGCCCGGGATGTTTATCATCTCCATGCGGTCGCGCAGCGCCGGATTGATGTTGCCTATGTTGTTCGCCGTGGCGATGAACAGCACCTTCGATAGGTCGTACTCCGTGTCGAGGTAGTTGTCGTGGAAGGTGGTGTTCTGCTCCGGGTCGAGCACTTCGAGCAGGGCGCTCGACGGGTCGCCGTGGTTCGAGACGGTCACCTTGTCGACCTCGTCGAGGATGATGACCGGGTTCGACGAACCGCAGCGGCGTATGGTCTGGATTATGCGGCCCGGCATGGCGCCGATGTAGGTGCGGCGGTGTCCGCGAATCTCGGCCTCGTCGTGCAGGCCGCCCAGCGATATGCGGCCGAACTTGCGGCCCAGCGCCGCAGCCACCGACTTGCCGAGCGACGTCTTGCCCACGCCCGGAGGGCCGTAGAGGCAGAGTATCGGCGATTTGAGGTTGCCTTTGAGTTTGAGCACGGCCAGATGTTCGAGTATGCGCTCCTTGACCTCGTCGAGTCCGAAGTGGTCGCGGTCGAGCTGCTCGCGGGCGCACTGCAAGTCGAGGTTGTCGCTCGTCGTGTCGTTCCACGGCAGTTCGAGCAGCAGTTGCAGGTAGGTCATCTGCACCGAGTACTCGGCCACGGCGGGGTTCAGGCGCGTGAGCTTGCCCAGCTCCTTGTCGAACATCTCGCCCACCTCCGAGGGCCAGTTCTTCGTGCGGGCCTTTTCGCGCATCTGCGCTATCTCGTCGTCCTCGCCCTCGCCGAGCTCCTCCTGAATGGTGCGCATCTGCTGTTGCAGGTAATAGTCGCGCTGCTGGCGGTCGATTTCGGCCTTCACCTTCTCCTGAATCTCGTTCTTGAACTCGACCATGCGCTGCTCGCGGATGAGGATTTCGAGCAGCTTGCGGGCGCGGGCCAGCACGCCGGGCGCTTCGAGCAGCGTCTGACGGTCGGCGTCGGCAAGCTCCATATTGGTGCATATGAAGTTGATAAGACCGCGCTTGGAGTCGATGTTCTTTATGGCGAACGCCGCCTCCTTGGGCATCGAGGGCGAAATCTTGATGATTCCCAGCGCCACGTCGCGGATGGAGTCGACCAGCGCCTCGTACTCGATGCTCTTGGCCTCGGGCGCAGTGTCGCGCAGCACCGTGACCGCCGCCTTGTAATAGGGCTCCGACGAGACGTACTCGCCGACCTCGATCTTCTGCTGGCCGTTCAGGATGACGGTCAGGTTGCCGTTCGGCATTTCGAGAATCTTCAATATGCGGGCGGCCGTACCGATGCGGTAGAGGTCGTCGGGTTTGGGGTCCTCGACGTCGCTCTCCTTTTGGAGCACGGCGCCCAGCATACCGCCGGCCTCGTTGACCTCGCGCACGAGCGTGATGCTCTTCTCGCGCCCTACCGTGATGGGGGTTATCGCTCCCGGAAAGAGCACGGAGCTGCGCAGCGTCAGAATCGGCAGAACCTCAGGAACCGGCGTCTCGTCGGCCGTTTCGTCGGCGTTGGACACGATGGGAATCACCGTGTGCTTGCCGTCGAGCAATTCGGGCAGCGAGCCCAAATCGTCTATCTCTATCTTTTCGAATTTGCTATTGTTGTCACTCATAATCAAGTATCCCTAAATTTTGTGCCGGCAACGGCGCTCGACACGCCGCGTCGCCGTATGCGGACTAAAATTTCAATCGTCACGGAGCACGCCCCGGCGTATGACGCGCACCAGTCGCACCGGGCCGCCCGTACGCGCAGGTTTCCCGCGCAAAGGCAGTGCAAGGACAGTGCAAGGCGAGCGCAGAGCCGAACCCGTTCGAGCTATGCCGAGCCGCAGCCTGTCCAAGCCGAAGTTTACTTCGGCAAAGGTAACGATTTTTACCGACAATTTATTTCATCTTTAATATATTGTTAATAACTTTGCACGCTGACTTTAAACTAAGAAACAAAATTTACACACATACTATGCAAATCGCAGACAAATACTCGCCGCAGGATATCGAGGCGAAATGGTACGAATACTGGGTCGACAACCGGCTCTTCCACTCCGAGGTAGACCCCGAGCGCAAACCCTACACCATCGTCATCCCGCCCCCCAACGTCACGGGAATGCTCCACATGGGCCACATGCTCAACAACACGTTGCAGGACGTACTCGTGCGCCGTGCCCGCATGAAGGGGCTCAACGCCTGCTGGGTGCCCGGCATGGACCACGCGTCGATAGCCACCGAGGCCAAGGTCGTCGCCAAGCTCAAAGCCGAGGGAATCGACAAGGCGTCGCTCTCGCGCGAGGAGTTCCTGCGCTACGCATGGGAGTGGAAGGAGAAGTACGGCGGCGTAATCCTGCAACAGCTGCGCAAGCTGGGCGCCTCGTGCGACTGGGAGCGCACCTGCTTCACCATGGACGACGCCCGCACCGAGAGCGTCATCCGCGTCTTCTGCGACCTCTACGAGAAGGGCCGCATCTACCGCGGCGTGCGCATGGTCAACTGGGACCCGTCGGCCAAGACGGCGCTTTCGGACGAGGAGGTAATCTACCGTGAGTCGCAGGGCAAGCTCTACTACCTGCGCTACATGGTCGAGGGCTCCGACCGCGCCATCATCGTGGCCACGACGCGCCCCGAGACGATTCTGGGCGACACGGCTCTCTGCGTGAACCCCGACGACGAGCGCTACGCATGGCTGCCGGCCGACGCACGCGTCATCGTGCCGCTCGTGGGCCGTTCGATACCCGTCATCCGCGACTCCTACGTCGACATCGAGTTCGGAACGGGCGCGCTGAAAGTCACCCCGGCGCACGACGTGAACGACTACATGCTGGGCGAGAAGTACGGACTCGAAACCATCGACATATTCAACGACGACGGCACCATCAACGACAAGGTCGGCATGTACGTGGGCGTCGACCGCTTCGAGTGCCGCCGCATCATCGAGAAGGACCTCTCGGATGCCGGACTGCTTGAAAAGACCGAGGCCTACACCAACAACGTGGGCTACTCGGAGCGCACGGGTGTGGCCATCGAGCCCAAGCTCTCGATGCAGTGGTTCATGTCGATGAAGGAGATAGCCGAGCCGGCCACGCGCGCCGTCATGGAGGACATCATCCGCTTCGTGCCCGAGAAGTACAAGAACACCTACCGCCACTGGATGGAGAACATCAAGGACTGGTGCATCTCGCGCCAGCTGTGGTGGGGCCAGCGCATCCCGGCCTACTACCTGCCCAAGGGCGGCTACGTCGTGGCCGAGACGGCCGAGCAGGCGCTCGAAAAGGCTCGCGCCAAGAGCGGCGACGCCACGTTGCAGCTCGCCGACCTGCGCCAGGACGACGACGTGCTCGACACGTGGTTCTCGTCGTGGCTGTGGCCTATTTCGGTGTTCGACGGCATCCGCAACCCCGACAACGAGGAAATCAGCTACTACTACCCGACCAATGATTTGGTGACGGGCCCCGACATCATCTTCTTCTGGGTTGCCCGCATGATTATGGCCGGCTACGAATACCGCGGCGCCGAGCCGTTCCGCCACGTCTACTTCACGGGCATCGTGCGCGACAAGCTGGGCCGCAAGATGTCGAAGCAGCTGGGCAACTCGCCCGACCCGCTCGACCTGATAGCGCAGTACGGCGCCGACGGCATGCGCGCCGCAATGCTGCTCTCGTCGTCGGCCGGCAACGACGTGATGTTCGACGAGGCGCTCTGCGAGCAGGGCCGCAACTTCGGCAACAAGATATGGAACGCCTACCGTCTGCTCTGCGGCTGGCAGGTCGACGCATCGCTCGCGCAGAGCGACTGCAACCGTCTGGCCGGCGAGTGGTTCTCGGCCGTCCTCGACCGCACGGTGGCCGAGGTGGAGGCCGACTTCGAGGCGTACCGCATCTCGGAGGCCTTCATGAAGGTCTACAAGCTCTTCTGGGACGATTTCAGCGGCTGGTACCTCGAAATGATAAAGCCAGCCTATCAGGCCCCGACCGACGCGGAGACTATGCGGACGGCCAAGCGGTTCTTCGACACGCTGCTGCGGATGGTTCATCCGTTCATGCCGTTCGTGACCGAGGAGATATGGCAGGACCTCGCACCCCGTGCCGCGGGAGAGTCGGTGATGACTGCGCTGCTGCCCGCTCCGGCCGAGGCCGACACGGCGCTGCTGGCGCGCTTCGAGCTGGCGAAGGAGGTCGTATCGGCACTGCGCAACGTCCGCAAGCAGAAGAACCTCCCGCAGAAGGAGGCCCTCGTGCTGAAAGTCGTTGCCGATGCCAACTACCCCGCCGAGTACGAGCCCGTAATCGTGAAGATGGGCAATCTCTCGGCCGTTGAGCGCGTCGAGGAGAAGGACCCCGCGGCGGCGGCGTTCATCGTCAAGACCACGCAGTACTTCGTGCCCGTGGGCGGACTCATCGACCGGGAAGCCGAGGTGAAGAAGCTCACCGCCGACCTCGAATACCTCGAAGGGTTCCTCGCGTCGGTGATGAAGAAGCTCTCCAACGAGCGCTTCGTGCAGTCGGCGCCCGAGAAGGTCGTCGCCAACGAACGCGCGAAGCAGAGCGACGCCGAGGCTAAGATTGCGGCGATAAAGGCGCAGTTGGAAGCGTTGCGCTAAATTCAAAATTCAGAATTCAAAATGCAAAATTATTTTGAATTGCTGGATTTTGGATACAACGTCGGCACTCTGATATCGGCCGGAAACGGCTTGCATAGCGGAGTGCCGAGGTTTTGCGAGTACTAACATTCGGAATTTCCCCAAGACGCGCAATTCCCGAAAGGTCACAGATGCGGTCGAGGGAAATTTTGAATTTTGAATTTTGAATTTTGAATCCCATCACTATCTACACCGACGGCTCGGCTCTCGGAAATCCGGGGCCGGGCGGGTTCGGGGTGGTGCTTCTCTCGGGGCCGTTTCGCAAGGAGCTCTCCGCGGGCTACCGCCTGACGACCAACAACCGCATGGAGCTCATGGCCGTGTGCGTGGCGCTCGAAGCGTTGAAGTTCGAGGGCTCGGACGTGACCGTCTACTCCGACTCGAAGTACGTCGTCGACGCCGTAGAGAAACGCTGGGTCTTCGGCTGGGAGAAGAAGGGCTACGTCGGAAAGAAAAACCCCGACCTGTGGGCGCGCTTTCTGAGGGTCTACCGCCGTCACCGCGTGCGCTTCGTGTGGGTCAAGGGACACGCCGAGACCGTGGAGAACAACCGCTGCGACCGTCTGGCAGTCGCCGCGGCAGGAGGTGCCGACCTGCTCGAAGACACCGGCTACCAGCCCGAATAGAGACGCCTCACGCACCAATTGCGGAAGCGGAGTAACATTCCGCCTATCGAAATAGCCATTCGCAGCGGCTCCATTATCGAGGATGGGGCCGCTTTTTCATGCCGTCGTGCAAAGGCCGACATACACCGCAAGCCGCGGCACCGAGCCTCGGCCGCGAACCGAAGGGAACGATGCCCGGCACAAGCCGCACGCACCGGCCTGTGCGGAAGCACACGGCAATGCAGCGAAAGCACGCGGCACAAAAAAAGAACCCGCCGCAATGACGGATTCCGCATATCTCTATTCCGATGTTTCTGCACTTCTGCGCATTCATACCGCCACTCCCGGTCGCGCCCCCCCCCGATGTCACCCTGGTGCCGCTCCCTGATATCGCTCCCTGCGTTCGAGTGGCGCATAGGCGCATCTCTTCCGCAACCTCTGCTACCATATCGCGCAAAGCCTTGACGACCTACGACAGCCGCGGCCGACAATCGTCGCGCCGCATTACACCGCATCGACCCGGCGGCCGGCGGTTATTTGCCGAATACCGTGCGGATTATGATGTCCGACGCCCCGATATGACGCGTGGTGTAGTCCTTGGCGGCGCGGCTTGCACGGGCCAGCGCACCGGCATCGTCGCGCAGCGGCCCGAACCATGCGCACAGCCCCTCGTAATCGGTCACAGGCGTGCAGGCTCCGAGCGAGACCATGTCGCGAGCCTCCTTGAACTTCTCGTATTTCGGACCGAACGCTATCGGAAGGGCGAATATCGCCGCTTCGAGCGTGTTGTGGATACCAACGCCGAAACCTCCGCCGACATACGCCCACGTGGCGTAGCCGTAGACCGACGAGAGCATGCCCATCGTATCGAGAATAAGCACCTGAGTATGTTCGAGGTCGGTCGTCTCGTCGATTTTCGTATAGCGAACGGCTCCGCCGGCGACTGCGGCCGCGAAGTGCTCGATGCGCGCCTCGCTCATCTCGTGCGGCGCCACGACGAACTTGACCCCGGGATTGTCGTTCGCCAATCGCAGCAGCAGCTCCTCGTCGGGCTGCCATGTAGAGCCAGCTACGAACAACCGGCCACCGCCGCGAAGACGCTCCACGGCCGGAATGCTCTTCACCGCGGCGGCAATCTGCGCCACGCGGTCGAAACGCGTATCGCCGGCAACAACCACATTGTCGAAACCGAGCTCGGCGAGCAGCACGCGCGACTCCTCGTTCTGCACGAAGATAGTCTCGAAACTCTCCAACGCCTCGCGCCAAAGACCGCCGTAGGGACGGAAAAACACGGAGTTGCGACGGAAAATAGCCGACACGATGTAGGTTCTGACATGACGGCGCCGGAGCTCCGTGAGGTGATTTATCCAGAATTCGTATTTTACGAAGATGGCTATTTCGGGACGGACGATGTCGAGAAAGCGGCGAGCATTGCCCGGAGTGTCGATCGGAAGGTAGAATATGTAGTCGGCTCCGGCATAGTTCTTACGTATTTCGTAGCCCGACGGGGAAAAGAACGTGAGAAGAATCTTGTAACCGGGATGTTCCTTGCGAATCTTCTCTATGAGCGGACGACCCTGCTCGAACTCGCCGAGAGAAGCAACATGCACCCACACGATGCGGTCGTCGGAACGGATAGCCTCGCGCATGCGGTCGAACTGCCCCTTGCGGCCGTCGCGCCACAGACGGGCTTTCGCGTGCCACAACGACGCCAGACGAATCGCTCCCGCATAGATCGAGATACCGATATTATAGAGCCACATAAATCAATTTACAATGTTCGGGAGCGCAAAGGTAATGCAATTTGTCGACATTACCAAATCGACCGCCCCGTAACTGCGCGAAAGTTAGGGACGTCGGCTACCAGTGGCACTCCACGGCATCGGCTATGTAGCGCACCCGGTACTCTCCGTCGGGCAGCACGTCGACAGCCGCAAGGTCGAGATGAGGCTCCTCGCGGCAGCCGTGCAGCGCCAGATAGCGGGTCGCGGCACTCACCATGAACGAACATTTGGCAGCCGTCAGGGCCTCCTCGGGCGCCGTAAGCCCCTCTGCGTCGCGGGTCTTGACCTCGACGAAACGTATGCACCCGCCGCCGACGGCCACGATGTCGAGCTCGTAACGGCCGCTGCGCCAGTTGGTGTCGAGAATCGCGTAGCCGCGGCGGCGCAGATACTCCGCCGCCGCACGCTCGCCCTCGCGGCCGGTAACTGCTCTGTCGCGCGTCATCGGATGATTCGTCTTATGGTGTTGGCCCGCGATATGGCGGCGCGCAGCCCCTCGGCATCGTCGCGCTCGATCATCCGCCGTATGACTTGCAGCTGGTGGATATGCTCGCGCAACACGTCGAGAACATTGTACTTGTTGCCAGTAAGGATGGGCACCCACGTCGACGCCGCACTCTTGGCCAACCGCACGGTGCTCTCGAATCCGCCGCCGGCAAGGTCGAAGATATGCCGCTCCTCGCGCTCCTTTTCGAGCACGGTCAGCGCCAGCGCGAACGACGTGACGTGCGAGATGTGCGACACGTAGGCGGCGTGCAGGTCGTGCTCCTCCGCACGCATGCGGACGACGGGCGAGCCCAAGGCGCCGAATATCGACTCCACCGCAGCGACGGCATCCCCGTCGCTGAGCTCCGTATCGCACAGCACCACGCTCCGCCCCTCGAACGCACCGTGGCAGGCGGCCGACGGGCCGCTGTACTCGGTACCCCACATGGGATGCGCGGCGACGAAGCGGCCGCGGCGCGCGTGCATCGAGACGACCTCGCACAACTCGGCTTTGAGCGAGCCTACGTCCATGACCGTCTGCCGGTCGCCGACGCGGTTCAACGCCTTGACCGCCAGCATCGGCACCGTGTCCACCGGCGTGGCTATCACCGTCAGGTCGGCCGCGGCGACCCCCTCGGCGAAGTCGGCCGTGCGATCGACTATTCCCAGCCGCACGGCCTCGGCGGCATGCTCCTCCGAGGCGTCGAACCCGACAATCTCGTCGGCGAGCGAACGGTCGCGCAGAGCCAGAGCCAGCGAACCGCCGATGAGACCGAGTCCCGCAATGAAAACTTTCATGGGTTACCTATAATAAAAACGACAAATCGTCGCCCGGGTTCACCTCGCGAGGTTCGACGCCCTTTCGGAATATGCGCATCGGCCGCGAACCGATGAGCGACAGACGGCCGTCGGCATAACGGAGCATGCAGCCCTCGCGCAGGCCGGCGACATAGCGGTCGGGGTTGGCCTCGACATACTCCAATATGCGCTGCTCGCGCGTCTCGCCCGCATGCCCCTCGGGATTGGCGTCGAGGTAGTGGGGGTTGATTTGGAACGGCACGGCGCCGATTGCGGCGAACGACTCGGGCTGCACGATGGGCATGTCGTTGGTCGTGCATATCGTAGGACAGCAGACATTGCTGCCGGCCGACCAGCCAACATACGGCGTTCCCGTCTCTATCTTCCGCAGGATGGCGGCCATAAGGCCCTGCTCCTGCATCTTCTTGGCGAGCGCGAAGGTGTTTCCTCCGCCCACGACAACAGCCTCGGCTTCGGCGACGGCCTGCGCAGGGTCGGCGGCGCGGTGCACGGAGAATATCTCGATGCCGAGCTCGGCGAAGCGCTCTGCCACACGGCGTTCGTACTCGTCGAACGAAAATGTCACCGCCGCGTAGGGCACGAAGACCGCACGGCGTATTCCCGAGAGAAATTCGCCTATCGCCGGCAGCGGATAACGCAGGTAAGGTTCGCCCGCGCAGGTGGAATTGGAGATTAAAAGCAAGTTCATAATAGACTGTATGTTAAATTGTTACTAAATCAATTGTTCTATATGTCGGAAAAATTATCAACAAAAAAAGCTGTTACTTTGTCAAAAGTAATAAAAAAAGTGTTACTTTTGCGCGGAATTGTTTCAGAAATAATTAAGATTTAACCGAAAACTATTCTAATATTTGTTTAACTAAAAATTTAAAGTTATGTCAGAAGTTCAGTCGAAAGTTGTCGAGATTATCGTCGACAAATTGGGCGTTAAGGAGTCGGAAGTTGTCGCTGAGGCAAGCT
>CAMWIG010000011.1 GCA_947174295.1 uncultured Alistipes sp.
ATATTTTTATAAGAGACAGCATAAACATAATCAAAAAAAAAACAGAAATCATGAAACGAAAAAACTATGAACGACCCGAGGTCGACATCTTTCTGTCGACAGTCGAGCAGGGATTCGCTCTCTCGCAGGTGGAGAGCATCGAAGGAGACACCGACGACGATATTATCTGGGATTAAAGAGTAACGGAAACAATCGAAAAAAACATGAAAAAGCATTCAATCTTATTTTTGGCAGCCCTTGCCGTCGCATCGTGCAGCAAGGATTTGCCCGAGGAGGCGACTCCCGGCTTCGGCAACGGAGCCACGCTGACGCTCCGCGCCATGAACGACGAGACCCGAACCGTGACCGAGGACGGTCTGAGATTCGAGATAGTCGAGAACGAGGAGCGAATCGGCGTCTACATCCAGAGCATGGGCTACACCGAGGAGAACGTGCTCTTCACGGCCGGAGCAAAGGACGAGCAGACGGGATGGATATCGTTCGACCAGAGCGAGCCTTCGGTGCTCAAACTCCAAAACGGCACCCGCGTGCTGGCCTACGCGCCGTACTTCCCCAACACCGGAACGATTACCGGGACGGGCGAGGCTGTCGAAACCGACGCCACCCGAGCCGAGTGGAACGGCATACGCACTCTGACGCTTGCCGACATACAGACGCAGAGCGCCCCGTCGAGCGTGGGACATCTGCCCGACCACTACGCCATGGTCGCCACGCCGACCGAGGCCACGAGCGAGGACGGCGTAAACTTCCATGCCGACCTGCGTTTCTCGGGTGTCTTCGCGGTGATACGCATCGTCGTGGCCAACCCTGCGGATGCGGCGGCCGACGCGACGGTCTCGAAAGTGGTCTTCTCAGCCGAGAACGCGGCTCTCACGGGCAGCTTCCGCGTAAACCTCACCGACGAGAACCCCTCGATAGCCAATGACGAGTACCGCCCCGAAGCTGTCGACGGCAAGAGCTACGGCCATGTTACCGTCGCACTCGACACGCCCGTCACGCTGAAAGCGGGCGAGCAGGCGGAACTCTTCGCCGTGGTGAACGCCGCAGCGGTCACCGCACCGAAGGCAGAGGTATATGCTACGGTCGACGGCCGGGACGTGGTCTTCACCAAGGAGTTCGCCAGCTCCTACGACATCACGCGCCGCAAGCGCACGTCGTTCGGCGTCAAGTTGGAGAATCCCGCCGAGTACGACTACGCGCAGGAGGTTGCCGACGCTCTCGTCGCGGGCGGCACTGTCGTAATCGAGCAGGACGTCGACCTGACGGAGAAAGGCACAATCAACATCCCCGCAGGTGTGACGGTCGAACTGCGCATTCCCGAGAACATCACCGTAACATGCGGCTACAACCAGATTGTAAACAACGGTACGATGACCCTCACCGGAGAAGGCACGCTCTCCGACAACGGGAACGACACGCAGACAGCGATGTATACGGGTGTAATCACGAACCGCGGCACGATGACGATAGAGAATGTCGATATCGTGACTACCGACGTGCGCCGACGCATCGCGATTCTGAACGACGGAGGCGACATAACAATCAACAACTGCAATATAGATGCGGCGGCCTTTGCATTCGAAAACAAGGGTACGGCCACTATAAACGGCGGAACATTCCGTTCGTCGTCCGACAATACGAAGAAAGACGAAAACAATAACCCGATGTACTGCTACTGCGTGCGAACGAACGGCGACGGCGCGAAGATGACAATCAACGACGCGACGATAATCGGCGTACAGGGCGCACTGGCCACGACATACGGAGCCTATCTCGAAATCAACGGCGGACGTTTCACGACATACGGAGCCGCTGACGGCGGCGGCCGCAACTACCATGCGCTGTATATCGCACAAAATGCCGAGGTAACCGTCAACGGCGGCTACTTCTATTCGGAGGGCAACGTCGCATGCGTAATCAACGGCAACGAGGATATCCCGGGCGGCGCATTCGGTACGGCATACCTCAAAGGCGGCTACTACGAGGATTTAGGACACAACAATGTGACAGGAACGACACTCAACCCCGCCGAGGGCTACAAGTGGGAGAAGCTCGCCGAGCCCGTGACCTTCACCGATGAGAGCAACGGCAAGACCTGCACCTACAACTACCGCATAGTGGAGAAGACGCCGTGGGCCGGTGAAATCGCGGAGCCCGCATACGACGAGGCGACGAAGACATACACCGTCACCGAAGCCGCCGAACTGGCATGGGTGGCCAGCAAGGTGAACGCTGGCGACGACTTCGCAGGAAAGACCGTCGTGCTGGCAGCCGACATCGACCTTAACGGCACGGAGTGGACTCCTATCGGAGCCAGCGCAACGGACGGCACGAACAAATATCCCTTCGCCGGAACATTCGACGGCGCAGGATACACCGTATCCAACCTCAAAGTGACCCGCCCCGACAGCTCCAACGCCGGTCTGTTCGGCAGCTCGACGAAAGCATTGAAGAACGTCACAATCAACAACGCTTCGGTGACGGGCAAGAAGCTGGTCGGCGCACTCGTCGGTCAGGGCTACACAGGAACCATCGAGAACTGCCACGTGCAGGGAACCGTCCGCATAGAAGGAAACTATCAGGTCGGCGGTCTGTCGGGCTCGGGTTACGCACGGATAACGGGCTGCTCCGTTAAGGGCGACGCCGGAAGCTGCGTGAAGGGCACGTTCCTCGAAGCAGACCTCGAAGGCGACGCCGTGGGCGGTATCGTCGGTTACAGCGCCGAGCACGAGGGCGACAGCTACACGACAGTTCCCGCAATCAGCTCGTGCGAGGTGGAAATCGACGTTGCGGGCAGCCGCAAGGTGGGCGGCATAGCCGGTCAGGTGGGCGAGAACTCCAACATCGAGGGCTGCTCCTACAAAGGCTCCGTCGCAACCAACGCGCCGGAGAGCTACATCGCCGACAATCCGGGCAAAATCATGGTGGGCGGAATCTACGGCGAGCTCACGGGCCCGATATACCGCGTCTACGTGAAGAACTCCGTCGTGAAGAGCGGCACCGTCGTCACCGGCTGCGATGCCAAGACCACGGGACTCATCCGCGGCGGCTGCTCGCGCTCTTCGTCGCCCGTCTTCACCGAGGAGGGCAACACCGTCGAAGCTAACGTGACGCTGAATGTTCCCATGCCCGAAGGTATCGAGCAGGTCGGCGCAACCGAGTACAAGGTGACCGGCGCGACGGGACTCGCCAACTTCGCCAAGATGGTCAACGACGGCGACGACTTCGCCGGAAAGACCGTCGTGCTTGCCGCCGACATCGACCTGAGCGGCGCGGAGTGGACTCCGATTGCGAACTGTTCGCGCAAGGATGCCTCCGCCGGCTTCAAGGGCGTCTTCGACGGAAACGGCAAGACTATATCCAACATCAATTACAGCAACAGCACCGACGACTACTCGGCCGGTCTGTTCGGCGTCATCAACGGCGGTACGGTCAGAAACCTGACCGTCGAGGGCGGAGAAATCGGTTCGCTCGACTCGGCCGGCGCCATTTGCGGCGTGATGCTCGGCGAGAGCGTAATCGAGAACTGCCACAACAAGGGCGTAAATGTCAGCGCCGACAGTGCGGCGGGCGGTATAGCAGGCCGCGCATACGGTTCGAACAACACAATCAGGGGCTGCACCAACAGCGGAGCAGTCAGCGGTCCTGCAAAAGTCGCCGGCATAGTCGGCATCGCAAGCGCCGCGGGGTCGACCACGACCGTATCGGACTGCACGAACGAAGGCACAATATCCGGCAAGGCGGCGGGCGGCGCATCAGGCATCGTAGGATACATAGGCTCCTACACCGAAATCACCGGCTGCCACAACAATGCGGCCGTCGGCGAGAGCGGCACCGTCTATGCAGGCGGAATCGTAGGATACAAGCAGAGCGCCGACGTGTGCAAAATCAGTTCCTGCACCAACACTGCGGCCGTTACCGGCAACACGGCAGGCGGCATCTACGGAGCGTCGGGCAACAACAACCAGCCCGTCTACCTGACCGGCTGCACCAACAGCGGCACGATTACCGGCAAGACTCACGCAGCAGGCATAGCAGCCGACATGTACGCCGGTTCGATATCCGAATGCTCCAACACGGGTGCCGTGGCGGCCGAGCAGATAGCCGGAGGTGTTGCGGCGAGCATGCACACGGCAGAGATGCACAACTGCTCCGGCGGCACCGAGTCCGTCACGGCAACATACGCAGGCCGTCTGATAGGCGAAGTGGCGACCGGCACGACAACGGCCACTTTGGCAATCGACGACTCCAACGGCGACGACTACGCCTCGCTGCCGACCGTAGGCGCTACCTCAGTCGGCACCTCGGTTTCGATTCTGACCGTAACGGCAGGCACGCTGCGCGGTGAGCTCACCAACCAGTCGGCAAGCAACTCCGTTATTATCATCGCCGAGGGCGCCGCATGGGAGCAGTACCCGGGCGAAACGGGAAGATGGCTCAAAGGCGGCAATGCTACGTCGTGGACCAAGCAATAACGCACGGCCCGACCGCAATACGAAACAAAACCGGGTTCGCCTTCGAGGCGAACCCGGTTTTGTTTTATCGGTCAATGCTTCACAGCCTCTCGGCGACTACCTCCGACAAGTCCTTGACCGGCGCAGAGGCGGCGCACGACACGGCCTTCTTGCAGAGCGGGCAGGCGGTGACGACGGTCGAGGCGCCCGTGGCGTCGAGCTCGGCAGCGAGGCCCTCGGCGATGCGCAGCTGCTGCGCGTCGGAGATGACGGTATTGGCCAGCGACGAGCCGCAGCAGAGCGAGTTCTCGCGCGTGGAGTGCGGCTCGACCAGAACGCCCAGCGACTCGATGACCTCGCGCGGCTCGTCGTAGATGCCCGCTCCGCGGCCCAGCTCGCACGGATCGTGGTAGGTGAACTTCTCCTCGCCGCGGCCCACCTTGATGCGGCCCGAACGAATCAGACGCATGATGTATTCCGAGTGGTGGATGACCTCGATGCCCGGCAGGTCGTACTCCTCGCGGAACGTGCGCAGGCATATCGGGCAGGAGGTGACGATGGTCGCGATGCCGTGCTTGCGGAACAGCCCGGCATTGTAGTCCATCATACGGCGGGCCGAGTCGGTCTCGCCCGATAGTTTCAGCGGTCGTCCGCAGCACACGCCACCGCTGCGGTCGGCCCACCACACCTGCTCGCCCGCAGCGGCGAAGATGCGCTCCATGGCCGTGAGCGTGCGTGGCGTGAGCATGGTCATGCAGCCGGCGAAGTACCCTACCCTGCCCTCGCCCGACGAGCGGTCGACGCCGGCGAAGTAGTCGTAGCGCCGTTCGTCGGGGATGTTGCGCATCGTGTCGCGCGAGTTGCGGCGCAGAGTATTGAGGTCGATGCCCACGGGGCACTTGGCCTCGCAGCGGCCGCACATCAGGCAGTTGTTGGCCACCTTCATTTCGAGCATCTTGTAGCGGCGGTCGCGCAGGAAATAGACCGACTGCACGTCGTCGATGCCCAGCACGCTCTGCAACTGGCAGGGGTCGATGCAGATTCCGCAGCGCGAGCAGGCATCGGTCCGAAAGCGGTCGCCCGACGACTCCTTGTCGCCGGCACGAACGCCGTAGCGGCGCAGGAAGATGAGCGGCACCTCGGTGAAGATGTGCATGTAGCGCGAGAACGGCAGCGCGGCGAAGAATACGCCCAGCGACAGCGAGTAGACCCACCACACGGGCTCGAACAGCCGCGCGAGCAGCAGCGGCGAGAGGTACTCCTCCATCACCCCGCCGAGACCGCCAGTGAGGAAGCCTCCGCCGCCGTACAGCGCCGCGGTGATGCTCTCGGCCACCAGACGCGTCGGGAAGACGAACCACAGCGCCGACAGGGCCACGCGGTCGCCCGGGACGTGTTTCGTGGTGCGGCGCATGCCCATCATGCGCGAGCAGAAGCGTTTGCCCCACGCGAGGGCAACGCCCGACAGCACGACCAAAAGCAGGAAATCCATCGCCTGGTCGAACACAGCGAGGTGCGGCAGCGACTCCGTGGCGGCGAAGTACTTGTAGAAGACATGGCCCTGCAAGGGCACGTAACGCAGGCCGAGGCAGGCGACGGTCTCGACCCACCCGACGGCGATTAGAAGAAACCAGCCGAAAGCGAGACTGGCGTGCATGTATCCCAGCACGGGGTTGATGCGGAATATGCGGCGGTGGAGCAGCGACTCGCTGACGACCTCCCACACGGCGGCGAGGGTCTTGCGGGTCGGAAGGCCGCGCAGAACGGCCATCTTGTCGGCGCGCGGCATGCCGCAGAACCACGTGCTCCACTTCACCAGAAGCAGCGCGAACATCACGACGGCGCCGGCCATGAACGGCAGACAGAACGGTGCGAAAAATGACATGTCAGAAATCTCCCAATTTACGTTTGATTAGCATTACCACGCCGCGCGTGTTGATACCGCGCGGACATACGAGACGGCACTTGCCGCACAGCATGCAGCGGTTCATCAGTTCGTAGGCGCCCTCGTACTCGCCGCGCCGCACGAGCGTGTGCACCTTGCGGAAGTTGAACTCCGTGAGGTTGCCCGCCGTGCAGACGGCCGTACACGAGCCGCAGCCGATGCAGCTCTGCAACTCGGGCATCTCGTGCAGAATCTCGTCGCTGCGGCGCAGGTTGTTGCGGTCGATGTCGATGGCGCGCGGCTTGCTGATGCCGTATCCCCAGTTTATCGCGGCCATGGCTATCGGTTTTTGAGATAATCGGCAACGGCATCGGCCGCTGCGGCCGCTTCGGCGAGTGTCTCGCCCACGTTCTTCGGAGCTGTGACCGTGCCGACGCAGAATATGCCCTCGGCGCCGCTCTCGACCGAGTGCAGGAACGGATCGGCGGGCTGCACGAAGCC
Source organism: uncultured Alistipes sp. (assembly GCA_947174295.1). GTDB lineage: Bacteria > Bacteroidota > Bacteroidia > Bacteroidales > Rikenellaceae > Alistipes. The sequence continues at coordinate 6,841 of CAMWIG010000011.1, forward strand.
GCTCGGCGCAAGGGTCAGCGACGCCGAGTCGGCCAGACGACGGTTGTCGTCGTTGGCGCGCATGCCTACCAGAAGTATCAGCATGTCGACGCTCATGCGCAGCGGACGGCCCGTGAGCGTATCCTCGGCCTTTATCTGTATGCGGCCGTCGATGGTCGGCGCAGCCTCCGAGATGCGGCCGCGCACGAAGTGGACGTTGTGGCGCACCTGGGCCTCGCGGTACATCTCCTCGTAGCCCGAGCCGAACATGCGGATGTCCATGTAGAAGTTGAAGACATCGGCCTCGGGGAAGCGCTCTTTGAGCTCCATGGCCTGCTTCACGCCCGTCACGCAGCACACGCGCGAGCAGTGGCGCTGGCACACCTTCTCGTCGCGCGAGCCCACGCAGTGCAGAAATGCGATGCGGCGCGGACGGTCGCCGTTCTTCATCGAGAGCGTACCCTCGTTGAGCATGCGCTCCACGTCGGCCGAAGTGAGCACGTTGTCGTAGATTCCGTAGCCGTACTCCTCCTTTATGCGCGCATCGAACAGCGTGAAGCCCGTGGCCACGACCACGGCGTCGCCATCTATGCGCGTGCCGTCGGCCAGAACGGCTCCGCGGCCGTCGAGGCCGACGACTTCGGCGCCGGTGCGCACCTCGATGCCGGCGGCACCGACAGCCCGGCGAAGCGGGTCGAGCACCTCCGACGCGGGGGTGAAAGTAGGGAAGAGTTTATGCCAGTCGCGGAGCTTGCCGCCCGTGGCGGAGTCCTTTTCGAGTATCACGGAGCCTATGCCGGCCGCATGCAGCCGCAAAGCCGTCTGCATGCCGGCAACGCCGCCGCCTATGATTACAACACGTCGTTTCATTGTTTTATATCGTATATGGCATCGCAGCAGTTGACCACTGCGGTGTCGGGTTGTCCTATGAATTTGCCGTTGCGGCCCAGATACTTGGCCGCGGGGTCGTATGCCACGCCCATCTTGTCGAGCAGGGGTTCGACGTCGACCTGGTGCATCTGCATGCCCAGCTCCCACGGGTCGTAGCCCAGCACCAGCCCGGCCATCTCCTCGTAGGTCAGCACGGGAATGCCGCGCCCGCCCTGTCCGTAGGTCGTGCCCTCCATCTCGGCGATGGCGTACTGCCACTTGTCGAGGAACATCGCGCAACCGGGGCAGTTGGCCACGATGAAGTCGGGCTTGTAGGGGGCCATGCTCTCCAACTTCTTGTGGGAGTTGGCTATCGAGTAGCCGCGGTTGGCCTGCACCAGATAGTTGCGGAAGCCGAAACCGCAGCAGTGGCGCCGCTCGGGATAGTCGACGCACTCGCCGCCCCACGACTCTATCATGCCGGCCAGCACGTAGGGAAACTCCGAACCGCCGATTCCCGACTTGGGGAATATCTTGGCGTAGTGGCATCCTATATGCTCGACGACACGCAGCGGCTCGCCCGTCTCGACGTTCACCAGACGGCGCTGGGCCAGTTCGGCGATGCGCTCGCGGAAGTGGAAGACGATGTCCGACGTATGGGCGAGGCTCTTCGGCTTGCGGAACTCGCGCCCGGTGGCCTTGAAGAGGTTCTCGCGCGTGCGCTCCTCGGTCTCGGGAAACTCCTCCCACGTGGAGAGAATCTCGGTGTAGACGCCGAACGAGGTGATGCACGACGAGATGAAATTCTCGTACCCGGCATCGTTCATCAGCGAGAACTGCCGCGCCACGACGGTCATGATGGTTTCCAGCGGCACGATGTCCGAATGGTAGCCTATGCCCGTGCACGAGGTGTGCAGCGGGTCGTCGAGCACGTCGCGGCCCAAATCGTCGTGCAGTATGTTCAAAAATGCGCGTTCGCTGCCCGGGAAGAAGTTCTGACGGATGCAGCTGCGCGCGTAGTAGTAGCGGTCGTCGGCTATCTCCTTCTGATAGTCGGTCCAATTGCGTCTATTCATCGGTGTCGGTATTATCGGTGAAAACATCCATCATATACTCCTGCGTCGCGCCGTCGTAACCCATCTCGCGGGCCTTGCGGTCGGAGTGGCGTTCGATGGCGTCGAACATCTCGCTGCCGCCGCTCACCTCGAAGATGCGGCGGATTTCGTCGAGCGAATCGTCGTCCATGCGTCGCAGGGCTCCCGCGCCGCGCCGCATATAGGCTGGCGAAAAACGGCCGAAGATTTCGCCGTCGTTGTCGTAAATCCACTGCCACACGGGCCCCTGCTCGGGATGCAGCTCCGGACGCACGAGGCGCGGGGTGATGCAGTAGCCCGTGCGCAGGATATTCTCGCCTATTATTCGCTTCAAGGCCAGCTGCTGGCGGCCCTTGCGGCTCTCGGTGAAGAAGCCGAGCCGCTGCGACAGCGTGCGCAGCGACTGTATGACATAGCCCGGAGTGTTGCCGCGCGGGCATCGCGGACGGCACGACATGCACTCGCCGCAGAACCATATGGTCTCGCTGCGAAGAAGCGCCTCGATGGCCTCGTCGTCGCGCGTCTGCACGACGGAAACTATCTGGCGCGGGTCGTAGTCGTAGAATTCGGCAGCGGGACATACGCCCGTGCAGACTCCGCAATTCATGCAGGCGTGCAACCCCTCGCGGAATCGCACGTCCTCGCAGAGCATATCGAAATATTTACCCATTGTCTGAAAACTTTGCGATGCAAAGTTACCCGCAACTGCCGAATAAAAGCTCAGTATAAATGCGTAAAAAGCCGCCGCGACGGCTCTCGCAACACGGGACAGCGCTTTATGGACGCCTGACGCGACGGCAACGATACGCCGCTGCTGCGACCGCGCTCGCGATCGCTCGTCCGATTCGCAAACCGGCGCAGCTGTCACGGAGCAGCCTATCAAAAAGTCTCCCCGCCGGAACACGTCCGGCGGGGAGATTTCGTCAGTGCAGCAGCGCCGCACGCTGGCGCGGCGGTTACTCGGTGTAGCGCTCTCGAACGCGCATCACGGCCTTTTCGAGCAGCTCCTCGGGGCAGCACAGCGTAATGCGGACGTAGCGCGCGCCCTCGCTGCCGAAGATGAGGCCCGGCGTGAGGAAGACGTCGCACTTCTCCATCACGTAGTCGGAGAATGCTATGGAGTCGCCCTCGAAGCTCTCGGGAATCTCGGCCCAGATGAACAGACCCGCCTGGTGCTTGCGGTAGGTGCAGCCCAGCGCGTCGAGAAGGGCGTAGCCCTGCTTCTCGCGGGCGTAGTAGATTTCGTTCAGCTCGCGGAACCACTCCTCGCCCAGCGAGAGAGCGGTCTCGGCCGCGGCCTGAATCGGATAGAACATACCCGAGTCCATGTTGGACTTGAAGGTGAGAATCGAATCTATCCACTCCTTGCGGCCGAGAATGGCGCCGACGCGCCAGCCGGCCATCGAGTGGCCCTTCGACAGCGAGTTCATCTCCATGGCCACGTCCATGGCACCCTCGACCGAGAGGATGCTCATCGGCGCCTGACTATTGCGGATGAAGCTGTACGGGTTGTCGTGGATGATGAGGATATTGTGCTTGCGGCCGAAAGCCACCAGACGCTCGAAGAGCTCGCGCGTGGGAAGCTGGCCGGTCGGCATGTTCGGGTAGTTGACGAACATCAGCTTCACGCCCTCCAAGCCGGCGGCCTCGATAGCCTCGAAGTCGGGAGTGAAGTCGTTGGCCTTGTTGAGCGCGTAGGTCACCATCTCGCCGCCCGTGAGGCTCACGGCCGCCTTGTAGGCCGCATAACCCGGATTCGGCACGAGCACGCGGTCGCCGGGGTTGACGAACGTCTGGCAGATGTGCATGATACCCTCCTTGGAGCCTATGAGCGGCAAAACCTCGGTGTTGTAGTCGACCTTCACGCCGTACCAGCGCTCGTACCAGTCGGCAAAAGCCTTGCGCAGAACGGGTTCGCCCTTGAACGACATGTATTTGTGGACGTCGGGGCGGCGGGCTTCCTCGGCCAGACGCTCAACGACCGACGGGTGCGGCGGCAGGTCGGGGCTTCCCATCGCCAGTTTGATAATCTGGCGGCCGGTCGATGCCTCGATGTCGGCGATTTCGCGCAGACGGCGCGAAAAATAATACTCGCCCGTGCCGTCCATGCGGTGAGCGCGTTCGATAGTTACTCCTTTCGTTGCCATAAAGTTAACAGATGTATTTATCGGTTTGTTGTTACAAAGGTAACACAAAGCCCCGGCAAAACAAAATTTATTGCGGAATATAATTTTGAAAAAATTTTACTAATTCAACCTTTTGGCGTATCTTTGCATCCGCTAACGATATTTTCGATTTGCGGGTTATGACGGGAATTGTGTTGATTCTGATATTCTGGCTGGCAGGGAATGCGGTGAGCGGCATGACGGGAAACGTCGTGTCGGGCAACGTCATCGGCATGATGATGCTATTCCTTGCACTGAAACTGCGCGCGGTGAATGCCGAAACGGTGCGTCCGGCGGCGCACTTCCTGACGGCCAACATGGCCGTATGCTTCGTGCCGTTCGGCGTGGGGCTGATGGTCTCCTACGGCGCGATTGCCGACAATCTGGCCGCCATAGCCGTATCGGCCGCAGTATCGACCGTGCTGGTCCTGGTCTGCGTGGGACGCGTAACTCAACGACTCTACAAAAACCGATAGAACGATGGATATATTGCTGTCCGACCTGTTTCTGCTGACCCTCACCGTAGCGCTCTACTGCGGCGGGCAGGTTCTCTACCGACTGACACGCACCCCGCTGCTGCATCCCGTACTGCTGACTTTTTTGGCCATGATTGCGTTTCTGAAACTCACCGGGATAGATTACGAACGCTATCGCGAGGCGACGTCGATACTCGATTTCGTGCTCGGGATGTCGGTCGTGGCGCTCGGCTATCTGATGTACGAGCAGAGCGAGCACATTCGCGGCAACGTGACGGCCATACTCGGCGCCGTAGTCACGGGATGCGTGGTCGGCATAGGCAGCGTGGTTGGCATAGCCGTCGCAATGGGCGCCGACCGCACGATACTCACCTCGATAGCGCCGAAGTCGGTGACGGTGCCGATTGCCGTATCGGTCGCCGAACCGCTGGGCGGCATCGCCGCCGTCACGTCGGTAGTGGTGTTTCTTGTGGGAATATTCGGCAGCATCGCCGGAGTGTGGATTCTCGACCTGTGCGGAGTACGCCTGCCTCAGGCGCGCGGACTGGCCCTCGGCTCGGCCGCCCACGGAATAGGCACGGCGCGCGCCGTGGAGATGGGTGCCGTCGAGGGTGCGCTGAGCGGACTGGCGATAGCGCTGATGGGAATAGCCACGGCGCTGGCGGCTCCGCTGTTCGAAAAATTCGTCTACTGACACGATAATGTCGGACGCGGATTTCGTAAATCGGACTTATAGTATTACTTTTGTGCACCCGCAGACGCGGACACTGCACAGCGCAGGTTTCCGGCAGGCCGGACGCATTCGGAGCCGCGCTGTTTCAGGCAGACGAGTACGCAGAGCTCTTTCGCTGCGCTCGGGATGACAGTTTTCGGACAAAGCACCGGCAGCTGCCGGCCTAACGTAGTCAGGCTACGCCGAGGCGGGGAAACGACCGTGGAAAGACAAAACAAATTACATTATAGATAATGGAGTGGATATATCAACTGTTTTTGGGTAGCGGCATAGCGCATCAGGTGCTGACGCTCGCCCTGGTTATCACGCTCGGAATCCTGCTGGGAAAGATTAAAATCGGCGGTATCTCGTTGGGCATCACGTGGATACTCTTCGTAGGCATCGCCGCGAGCCACTTCGGCATGACGGTGGATCGCACGGTGCTGCATTTCGTACAGGAGTTCGGACTGATACTCTTCGTGTTCTCGATCGGTCTGCAAGTAGGCCCGGGTTTCTTCGCCACGTTCAAGCAGGGCGGAATGACGCTCGTGGCGCTCGCCGCGACCATAGTTTTCCTCGGCGTCGCTACGACCTACGTGATTCATCTCGCGACCGGCACGCCGATTCCGACCATGGTCGGCATATTGTCGGGTGCTGTGACCAACACCCCCGGACTTGGCGCCGCGCAGCAGGCCTACACCGATGCATCGGGCGTGAGCGACCCCTCGATTTCGCTCGGATACGCCGTGGCATACCCGCTGGGCGTGGTCGGCATCATCATCTCGATGATTGTCATCCGCTACGCTCTGCGCGTGAAGTTCGAGAAGGAGAACGAAGCTCTCGAAGCCCTCAGCCGCGAGCACCGTATGGCCGAGAAGCTGTCGCTCGAATTCACGAACAAGATGCTCGACGGCCGCACGGTGGCCTACCTGCGCGACCTGATAAACCGTCCGTTCGTCATCTCGCGCATCGCCCATGCCGACGGCTCGATAACCATCGCCGACGCCGACAGCGTGCTGCACCTCGGCGAACGGCTGCTCATAATCTGCAACACCGAGGACGACGAGGCCATCGTGGCATTCTTCGGCCGCCGCATCGAGATGGACGACGACGCGTGGGGCTCGCTCGACAGCCAGCTCGTTTCGCGCCGAATACTCATCACCCGCCCCGAAATCAACGGCAAGAAGTTCTCCGACCTGCGGCTGCGCACCAAGTACGGAATCAACATCACGCGCGTGAACCGCGCCGGAGTCGACCTGATACCCTATCAGGGCATGGAGCTCCAAATCGGCGACCGCGTGATGGTCGTAGGTTCGGAAAAGGCAATCGAGAAGGTATCGTCGGTGCTCGGCAACTCGCTCAAAAAGCTCAACGAGCCCAATCTGGTGACGATATTCATCGGCATAGCGCTCGGCGTGCTCCTGGGTTCGATTCCTCTGCTCAACGTGCCGCAGCCGGTGAAGCTGGGTCTCGCCGGCGGCCCGCTGATTGTCGCGATTCTCATCGGCCGCTTCGGCACGCACTTCCATCTGGTGACCTACACCACCATGAGCGCCAACCTCATGCTGCGCGAAATAGGCATAGCGCTCTTTCTCTCAGCCGTGGGTCTGGCTGCCGGCGACGGGTTCGTCGACGCCATACTCGACGGAGGCTACCGCTGGATAGGCTACGGCGTAATCATCACCATGCTGCCGCTGCTTCTGGTCGGGGTGTTCGCGCGTCTCTACCTCAAACTCAACTACTACACGCTCATCGGTCTCATGGCCGGCAGCATGACCGATCCCCCGGCTCTCGCCTACGCCAACTCGACGGCCGGAAACGACATGCCGGCGGTGGCATATTCGACGGTCTATCCCGTCGTGATGTTCCTCAGAGTGCTGACGGCGCAGATGTTCATTTTGTTCGCTCTGTAATATGGCCGAAGTACGTGCAAAAAAGGCGCTCGGACAGCACTTCCTGACCGACCTCAACATAGCCCGCAAGATATGCGCGGCACTCTCGGGCGGCACGCCCGGGACACCCGGCGACGTGTTGGAGGTCGGATGCGGCATGGGCGTGCTGACGCAGTTCCTGCTCGGCCGCGACGACATACGCACGTTCGGCGCCGAGATCGACTCCGAGAGCGTGGAGTATCTCCACGCGCACTACCCCGATTTCGCACCGCGGCTCATGGAGGGCGACTTCCTGAAAATGAACCTGCGGGAGATATTCCCCGGCGGCTTGAAGGTCATCGGCAACTTCCCCTACAACATCTCGTCGCAGATATTCTTCAAGGTGCTCGAAAACCGCGACCTCATCCCCGAGTGCGTCGGCATGATTCAGAAGGAGGTCGCCGTGCGCATAGCCGAGCCTCCCGGCTCGAAGGAGTACGGCATACTGAGCGTGCTGTTGCAGGCGTGGTACGACATCGAATACCTCTTCACCGTCAACGAGACGGTCTTCAACCCGCCCCCGAAGGTCAAGAGCGCCGTCATCCGCCTGCGCCGCAACGGCGTGCGGGAGCTCGGCTGCGACGAGGAGCTCTTCGTCCGCGTGGTGAAGGCCTCGTTCGGACAGCGGCGCAAGATGCTGCGCAACTCGCTGCGCTCGGTATTCGGAGGTTTCAACGGCGCCGAACACCCATTCTTCACTATGCGCGCCGAGCAGCTCTCGGTCGCCGACTTCGTGGAGCTCACCCGCTGGGTGGCACAGAATATGTAAGAAGCCCGCCGCTGCAAGAAGAACCGCGGTCGCTATTCACTTCGAATAGCGACCGCGTCGTTTTGCTGCACCCGATTCCCTACCGCGCTATGCGTCCGTTGAGAGGGCCTGCGGCAAGGGCGCGCACCTCCTCGGCCGAGAAGCGGTTGTAGTCGCCCGGCACGGTGTTTTTCAGCGCGCAGGCCGCAGCGCCGAAGTCGAGCGCCGCCTGCGCATCGTCCGAATGCACGACAAGACCGTATATCAATCCGGCGACGAAGGCGTCGCCGACACCGAGACAGTCCACCACAGGGTCGACATCGTAGACGCGCGTGCGCAGCAGACGACCGCCAGTGTAGAGCGTGCCCGAAATCAGGTGATGCGTGGCGCTGAGCACGTTGCGCAAGGCGAACACCACGGCGCGGCAGCGCGGGAAACGCTCCGCGACGGCTCGTGCGGCACGTTCGTATCCGGCCGTATCGAGTTCGTAGGAGGCGTCGCGGGCGGCGAAGTCGGGGAAATCGGCATCCACGACCTTGCGGAACTCGTCGTCCGTGCCGAACAGCACGTCGCACTGCTCCATCATCGGCGGGAGCACCTCGCCGATGCTCTTGCCGTAGCGCCAGAGATTCTTGCGGAAGTTGATGTCGCACGAGACGGTGAGACCCATTTCGCGAGCCGTCCGCACGGCCTCGGCGCACACGGCGGCCGTTTCGGCCGACACCGCGGCGGCGATTCCCGACCAGTGGAACCATGCGGCGCCCTCGAACACCTCGCGCCAGTCGATATCGCCCGGGCGGAGCGTCGCGAACGACGAGCCGGTGCGGTCGTAGACGACGTGCGACGTGCGCAGAGCCGCCGACTCCTCCATGTAGTAGAGCCCCAGCCGCTCGCCGCAGCGCACGATGTGCGGCGTGGAGACATTGCATCCGCGCAGGTCGTCCAGGCAGGCGTCGGCCACGCGGTTGGCCGGCAGTGCCGTGACGAACTCGCTGCGAAGGCCGAAGTTCGCCAGCGACACGGCGACGTTGGCTTCGCTGCCGCCGTAATTGACCTGCAACACGTCGGTCTGATTGAAACGCAATTTGTCGGGCGGCGTGAGCCGCATCATGATTTCACCGAACGAGACGATTCTTTCGTTTTTCATCTTATGCACGAGGTTTGTTCATTTCGGATTTCGAGCGACCGCGCTCGCTATACCACAACAAATATACGCACAATAGGCTGTCGATGTACTCTTCGCGGCGATAAAATTTACCACCCGCAACGCCCGGCGAGGCAGCGGTTCCCGTAATTACCGGCGCCGTTCCGCATAATGCGACCCGCGTCACTGCCGGAACCGCGGGCCCGGGTCGGCAGAAACCGATTTCGACCGCACAGGGCCCGAATCAAAATAGAATGCACAAAATTTGGTAGTGTAAAAAAAAGTGTTTAATTTTACGATACGGCTTATAGTACGAACATAAAAGCATTACCTACCATGGCAGAAGTCGAAAAGAACAGATACAGCGATGCCGAACTCGAAGAGTTCCGTCAGTTGATACTCAAAAAACTCGAAAACGCACGCGCCGACTACGAGCTTTTGCGTGCTACGATTACGCACTCCTCGGGCAACGACACCGAGGATACGTCGCCGACGTACAAGGTGCTCGAAGAGGGCGCCGCGACGCTCTCCAAGGAGGAGAACGGACGTCTGGCCCAGCACCAGATGAAATTCATCCGCAACCTCGAAATGGCTCTCATCCGCATCGAGAACAAGACCTACGGAATCTGCAAGACCACCGGCAAGCTCATTCCCAAGGAGCGTCTGATGAAGGTGCCCCATGCGACGGAGTGCATCGAAGCCAAGGAGGCGAGAAAATAGTCATCGCTCCGCCGGCACTCCGTACACGGCACGATACAGCGAATCCCTGACCCGCGCGAAATCGCGCTCGCGGGTCAGGTTTCCGTATGCCATCATGCGCATCGGCACCCAACATCCCGCCGCAGAGTACGGAGGCTGGCTGTACTCGTCTGGCCACAGCTCGAAGCCCTGCCGCTCGTAGAACCCCACGCGGCGGCGCGCCGTATCGTTGTCGGGCCGTTCGACCTCCAACACTATCGGCGTGCGAAGCTCCTCGCACAACATCCGCACTGCGCGCGCACCGTAACCGCGATTCCGCACTGCGGGCGACATGGCGAAATGCTCCACATAGCGGAAATCGTCGAAATCCCACCACGTCACGAACCCCACCGGCTCGCCGCCGTCGCAGACGACATAGCACGAAAAGCGCCGTTCGGAGTCCGTCAGCAACCGCTGCGCCGCGCGTTCGCGACGCTCCTCGGCGGGGAATGCCTCCTCCATGAGCCGTTCTACGAAGGCATAGTCAAGCGTCGACGTCGACACCACTCGTCGAAATTCCATACCGGCTGTCACTTTATTATTATAGAATCTATGATAGGCACCCGCGAACGGGCATTGAGTCTCGCGCGCAGCGATTCCCGCTGATACAGCAGCTCGGAGCGGACGACCGACGAGCACACCGCAACGTAGAGTATGCGCCGGTGCAGCTGCAACTGCGTGGTAATGTCGGCCACGGCGTCCCCCACCACCGAACGCCACGTCTCGGGCAGCTCGCCCTCGGCAATCTTGGCTGCTATCTCGGGACGGGAGAACACCTCCTCCAACAAATCGCCCAGCAGCATGGTTTTGGTTCGTCTCATCGCACCACACGTCCGTTTTCGACCGCGAAGAGCGAGTAGTCGCCGCCGGCCTTCTCCAATACGGATTGCAGGCGCACCTTGTTGCAGTCGGTTATGAATATCTGGCCGAAGCGCTCGCCCGCCACCAGCCGTATGAGCTGTTCGACACGCCCCATGTCGAGTTTGTCGAACAAATCGTCGAGCAGCAGCACCGGCCGCTCGCCGCACTCCTCGGCCACGATGGTGTACTGCGCCAGCTTCAACGCCACGAGGAACGACTTCTGCTGCCCCTGCGAACCGTACTTGCGCAGCGGGTAGCCGCCGATGCGCAGCACCAGATCGTCGCGGTGAATTCCCGCCGTCGTGAACTGGTTGACGATGTCCTTCTCGCGCGAGGCGCGCAGAAGCTCGGGCATGGGCCGCTCGTTGAGCTCCGAACGATAGACGAGCTCCACCGTCTCGCGATCGCCCGACAGAGCCCCGTAGTACTCCGCCACGACGGGTTGCAGACGCTCCGCGGTGCGACGGCGGAAGTCGTGAATCACCGCACCGTGTTCGGCCAGCTGAGCGTCGTAAATTTCGAGCATCGTCTCGTCGGAGGTCATTTTCAGCAGACGGTTGCGCTCGGCCAACACAGCGTTGTAGCGCATCACGGCACGCAGATAGTTGCGGTCGAGCTGCGAGATGAAGGCGTTCAGATAGCGGCGGCGCTCGTCGGCGGCATCGCTTATGAGCGCCGTATCGGCCGGCGAGACGATGACCACGGGTATCAGCCCCACGTGATCCGACATACGCTCGTACTCCTTGCCGTTGCGTTTGAGCACCTTGCCGCTGCGGCGCGAGAACGAGCACACGACGCTCTCCGCATGTCCGTCGTCGGTGCGGTACGAGCCGTCGAGCATGAAGAACTCCTCGCCGTGGCGCACGCTCTGCCCGTCGGTCATCGTCAGCGCCGACTTCGACATCGACAGATAGTAGACCGCATCGAGAACGTTGGTCTTGCCGGCGCCGTTGTCGCCCACGAAACAGTTGATGCCCTCGGCGAGCTCTATCGACTCTTCGGCAAGGTTCTTGAAATTGAGTATCGTTATTTTACGAAGGTACATATCCACTCCTTTTTCCATCGCAAAAATAACGAAAACTATTCGTAAAACCTCGCGTCGGATGCCATTATTTGGAGCCGGCGGGTTGCGGTTTTGCGATTTCTTTCTTATATTTGCACGATAATACGCAAATTAAACTAAAAAACGATTCATACAATGGCAAATGAAAAAGTTCTGAACCCCGAGGAGGAGACCCTGGGTTCGGCAATGAGCAAAACCGAAGTATTCTTCGAGGAGAACGCATCGAAAGTTATGTACGCGCTGCTCGTACTTCTGGTACTCGCAGCCGCAGTATTCGGCTACAAGAAACTCGTCTCGGAGCCCCGCGTCGAGAAGGCGGCCGCAATGCTCTCCGACGCGCAGTACCGCTTCGAGAGCACCACGCCCGACTTCGAGCTGGCTCTCAACGGCGACGCGAACGGCGCAGGCTTCCTCGACGTCATCGACCAGTACGGCTCGACCCCCGCAGGCAATCTGGCCAAGCACTACGCCGGCATCTGCTACCTGCGTCTGGGCGAACTGGACAAGGCGGCCGAATATCTGGCCAAGTACTCGTCGGTCCGCGGCATCCCGGGTGCCGTCATCAACGCACAGAATCTGGGTTTGCAGGGCGACGTAGCGGTCGACAAGGGCGACTATGCCGCTGCCGTGAAGTTCTACGACAAGGCCGTGGCCGCTGCCGACAACAACTTCACCGCACCGCTCTACCTGCGCAAGGCAGCGCTCGCACTCCGCGCCGAGGGCAAGAACGCCGAGGCTGAGGCCCGCTTGGAGCGCATCTTGAACGAATACCCGATGTCGAGCGACGCCCGCGAGGCCGACAAGCTCCTCGGAACGGTAGAATAACACCCGCTCGGAGACGATGGCCACTAAGAACCACAACCTTTCGCAATTCGATTCGCCACTTCCCTCGGCCGAGGACATGGCGTTCGGAATCGTCGTTGCGGAGTGGAACCGCGAGGTTACCGAAGCCCTGCTCAAAGGCGCCGTGCGCACGCTGCGCGCCGCCGGTTGCCAGGAGCACAACATACATATAAAGTATGTTCCCGGAACCTTCGAGCTCACGCTCGGAGCGCAGTTCTTCGCCGAATACACCAACGTCGACGCCGTCATAGCTCTCGGCTGCGTGATTCAGGGCGATACGCGCCACTTCGACTTCATCTGCGAGGGTGTCACCCACGGCATCAACCAGGTGCAGATTCAGTGGAACATGCCCATCGCGTTCGGCGTGCTCACAGTGAACGACATGCAGCAGGCGCTCGACCGCTGCGGCGGACGACTGGGCAACAAGGGCGACGAAGCGGCCGCAGCTGCCATAAACATGGTGAAACTGCAAATCGACATGGAAGCCGACGCCCCCACGACCACTCCCGACCGCAAAACCGTGAACTGATACGGTTCACTACCATAAAAAAAGCGCACTCCTTCGAGGAGTGCGCTTTTTTTCGGATAGCAACATAACGGCAGACATACCGCCGCTCCGAACTCAGACCGCGAGTACCTGCCGCAAGACGCTCGCAGACATCGGGAAACAGGCCGGAAATCGCCTCATGGCGGTCGTAATTACGATACGGCCGGAGGTTCAGGAACCCGCCACAACCCTGGCATAAAAGACAAAGGCCGGCATATTGAATGCCGGCCTTTGTTGTGAAATTCGCTTCCGCTACTCTTTCAGCTTCTCGGCGACGGCCGAGGCAAGGGCGGCGAAGTCGCTGCATCCGGCGGGCGGGCAGCCCTGGCGGAACTCGAAGGGTTCGCAGGCAATCTCCCACTTCACCGACTCGGCGAAGCTGCGCATCTGACGCACGGCGGCACCGGCCCACGTGAACGAGCCGAAGAACGCGAAGATGCGCGGAGCGACGTTGCGCTCCGAGATGCGCTGCAACAGCGCTGCGACCTCGGGGAACAGCGCGCCGTTATAGGTCGGAGAGCCCACGATGAGGGCCTTGTACTTGTGCACATCGCGCAGAACGACCGACGGATCGGAGGTCGACAGATTGTGTACTACGACCGGGCGCACGCCGGCTGCCGCGAGCTCGCGGGCCACGCGCTCGGCCGCAGCAGCGGTATTGCCGTACATCGAGCCGTAGGCCACGACCGCACCCGTCAGGCCTTCGTGACGGCTCATCGAGTCGTAAAGGGCCAGAACCTCGGCGGCATGCTCGCGCCACACGGGGCCGTGGGTAGGACATATCGCATCTATATCGAGGGCCGACAGACGCGCCATGGCAGTCTGCACGGGTTTGCCGTACTTGCTGACTATGCAGGCGTAGTAGCGGCGCATCTCGTCCCAGAAGTGCGAGCACTCCAATTGCGAGTCCACGACTCCGCCGTCGAGCGCACCGAACGTGCCGAACGCATCGCCCGAAAAGAGCAGGCGCGCCTGTTCGCAGAAGGTCACCATCGTCTCGGGCCAGTGAATCATCGGCGCCAGATAGAACCGCAGCGTGTGGCGCCCGAGCGAAAGCGTCTCGCCGTCGCGCACCTCGACCACCGAGTCGGTGATACCGTAGTATCCGGCGACCATTTGCAACGTTTTGGCATTGCCGACGATTTGCAGTCCCGGGTAGATGCGGCGCAGCGCACGCACGGCACCCGAGTGGTCGGGCTCCATATGGTTTATGACGAGATAGTCGAGCTGGCGGTCGCCCAGTACATCGCGGATGTTATCGACCAATGCGTCGACGAATCCGGCATCCACACCGTCGATTAGCGCCGTACGTTCGTCGTCGATAAGATATGAATTATAGGATACTCCGTAGGGCAGCGACCACAACGCTTCGAAGCGATGCGTCGTGCGGTCGTTCACTCCGACATACCGTATGCCGGGTGCTATTTCAGTAATGGCGTTCATGAATATTGTTTAAGTTAAATGACATTTGCAATTCTGCGGCCGAAACGCACCGTCTACAATGTTTCGACCAGACGCAGCACTTCGTCGCGCCAGTCTTCGCCCGGCTTGGGACAGTATACACGGAACCCGAGCGCCCGGGCCGCAGCGACGTTGTCGGCGCTGTCGTCGACGAAGAGCGTCCGCTCGGGAACGAGCCCGGCATCGGCCGTCATACGGTCGAATATCGCACGGTCGGGCTTCAACACGCCGATGCGGTACGAGAGGTAGAGAGCGTCGAAATAGTCGCTCACGGGACGACCCTCCGCCGAGAACGCGGCACTGTCGGCCCAATCCAGCACGAAGGGGTTGGTGTTGCTCAACAGAAACACTCGGCAGCGTTCGCGCAGCTCGTCCAACAGCTCCAAACGCCGCGCATCCACGCCGTTGAAATATCCCAAGCAGCCGTACATTGCATCGCGCTCGGTAATTTCGCAGCCGCACTCCTCGCCGAGCAGCCGGCAAAACTCCGCCTTGGAGATGCGG
Source organism: uncultured Alistipes sp. (assembly GCA_947174295.1). Taxonomy (GTDB): domain Bacteria; phylum Bacteroidota; class Bacteroidia; order Bacteroidales; family Rikenellaceae; genus Alistipes. The sequence goes on from CAMWIG010000011.1 coordinate 21,977, forward strand.
CCGGCTTCGAGGTCGAAGAACAGCCCCGTCTGGCGGTATCGGTCGAGACGTTGCGAAGCATCGGCCACACCTATGGACTCGAAAGCGGCGACCGCTTTCTCGAAATCGAGATCGACGATTACTCCGCCGAAATCGAAAACAACAGCTTCAATCATAGCTCCCTTAATCATAACGGCAGCGGGCATTAAAATACCCGCTGCCGAAAAATCCGATTCGAAGATTGTTAGAAATACTTGCCGCGAAGATCCTGAATCTCGGCCATCTGCTGCACGGCACCTATCGCCGCCTGCACGGCGTAGTTCTCGGCGGTAGCCTGAGCGCGAACCTTCTCTGCCTCGGGGGTCTGAGCCGCATCCGATGCAGCGACATCCGTAACCTCGAACACGTAGAGACCCGACATACCGCGGACGGGAGCGGAAACGACACCCGTCTCGGCAGCAGTGACAGCGCCTACGACGCGGGGCTCGAAGCCGAGACCGTCGACATAGAAGGAGGGGTAACGCACGTTCGAGAACTCCTCGACGTCGGCACCGAGGCTCGATGCCACTTCGGCGAGGGTCGAACCTGCGACCTTGGAGGCCAGATAGTCGAACTTCTTCTCGCGCAGCACGGCAGCGTGAACCTGAGCGTTGACCTTGGCGAGCGACTTGTACTCGTCATTGTCGATATCGGTAACTATGGCAACCACGTATGCGTCGCCGAGGTTGAAAATCTCGGACATGTCGCCCTTCTCGGCACCGTAGACCCAGCGAACGAGCTCGCGCGAGTTATCCAGACCGCGAATCGCACGCTCGCCCTGATTGACGGTGGCTATGCGGGGCGTAACGGCGCTTGCCGAAGCTGCCTCGTTGAACTTCTCGACCGAACCGGCGGCATTCACCGAGAAGGTGCTCGCCGCAGCGTGCACGTCGCGCTTGGTGGCCGACGACGGCTCGACTGGATAGCTGATGGTCGCTACCTGAATATGCTTCGACGGCTTGTCGGCACGGTAAATCTGCATGAGCTGGATGGCATCGCCGGAAGCGACCTTCACGATGTCGCCGCTCTTGGCATCGGCCAGAGCCTCGATGAACTCGCCGGTGAATGCCGAGAAAGGCATAACGCCCACCTCGCCGCCATTCTGTGCGGTAGCCTCGTAAACCGAGTA